>NZ_JAALCR010000019.1 GCF_011065895.1 Paludisphaera rhizosphaerae
CCCCCGCGAGGGGGGAAGGCCGTTGGGGTTCAGATCTCGACATCAACCCCGCGCCTCACCGATGAGATCCACGACCGTGGCCAGGAACGTCTGGTCGTGGAAGCTGCTCTTGGTCAGATAAAAATTCGCGCCGGCGTCGAGGCCGCGGATGCGGTCTTCTTCGCGGTCCTTGTAGCTGACGACGACGACGGGGATCGACCGCAGGCGGGGGTCTTTCTTGATGAGGGAGACCAGCTCGATTCCGTCCATGCGGGGCATGTCGATGTCGCTGACGACGAGGTCGTATCGGCCGGAGCGCACCGCGTTCCAGCCGTCGACGCCGTCGACGGCGACGTCCACCTGATAGCCCTGGTTTTCCAGGAGCTGGCGTTCCAGCTCGCGGACGGTGATCGAGTCGTCCACCACCAGCACGCGGCGGGCTCGCTTCGATTCGCCGTCAGCGGCCGACGCGGCGGAATCGCCCCCCAGTCGACCCACGCGACGGCCCGTGAGCAGGTTGTCGACCGATCGGATCAGGTCCTCGACGTCGATGATCAGGACCGGCCAGCCGTTCTCCAGGACGGAAGAGCTGTTGAGGTTGGGGACGCGTCCCAGCCGGCCGTCCAGCGGCGCGACGCGGAGGTCGCGCTCGCCCAGGAACTTGTCGACGACCACGCCGAAGCGGTGGCTGCGGTCGCTGGCGATCACCACCGGCAGCCTTCCCGCCGGCCTTGGGGTGGATTCCAACTCCAGGATCCGCGAGGCCTCCACCAGCCCCACCGGCTGGCCGTCGACCTTCATGTGCGGCTTCCCCTCCAGGTCGACCAACTCCTCCGGGGCGACGGTCGCAATCCGGTCGATCCGATTCAGCGGGAACGCGAAGGGCTCGCCGGAGATCTCCACCAGCAGCGCCCGGATGATCGACATCGTCAACGGGAGCTGGAGCGTGAATTTGGTCCCCTTCCCCAGCCGCGTCGAGACGCGGACCGTCCCACGAACGGCTTGCACCATCGTCTGCACGACGTCCAGGCCGACACCCCGGCCTGAGATCTCCGTCACCTTGTCCTTGGTGGAGAAGCCCGGCAGGAAGAGGAAGTCCAGCAGCTCCGCCTCGGTCATCCGCGCGGCCATCGGCTGCGTGGTGAGCCCCTTCTCCACGACCTTCTCCCGCAGCCGTTCCACGTCGATGCCGCGGCCGTCGTCTTCCAGGACGATCTGGAGCATGCCGGCCATGTGGCGGGCCTCCAGGCGGATCGAGCCGGTTGGGTCCTTGCCGGCGGCCTGACGCTCGTCGGGGGGCTCGATCCCGTGGTCGAGCGAGTTGCGGATCAGGTGGTTGAGCGGGGCGTCCAGGCCGTCGAGGATGTCGCGGTCCACGCCCACAGCCTCGCCGACGACCTCGAATTTTGCCTGCTTGCCCATCTGGCGGGAGACGTCGCGGACCAGCCGGGGGAATCCGCGGACGCCGTCCGCCAGGGGCCGCATCCGGCTGGCCAGCACCTCGTGATGCAGCCGGCCGGAGATGTCCTCGCCGTTGCGCGCGAACTCCTCGATCGCCTCCAGCGAGCCCGTCAGCCCCTCCTGGCAACGCATGGCCTCGTCGCGGGCCCGCGAGAGCATGGCGCGCTCGACGCCCAGATCGCCGTCCGTCCCGGCGTCGGCGGTGAGACGGTTCTCCAGGGCCTGGAGCGTCTCCAGCAGGCCGGCCTGCCGCCGCTTGAGCGCCAGCAGGTCGTCGAGGAACGGCCGGAACCGCCTCGTCTGCACGAGCGACTCGCCCGCCAGCCCCATCAACCTCGTGAGGCTCTCGGCCGTGACTCGCACGACCCGATCCGCCCCCTCGGCCGACGCGGGGACTGGTGCGGCCGGCTTCGAAGGTCGCGCGGGCTCGCGCTCGACCGGCTTCGCGGGGGCCTTCGCCGCCGGCGCGGGGGCGGCCTCGGCGGGAGCCGGTTCCGGAGGCTTCTCGGCCGCCGGCTGTGGTTCGACGACCGGGGTGGCGGCGGGCGTCTTGCCGGCCTCGATCTCCGCCAGGGCGGCGGTCAGCGCCTCGACCTCGCCGGCCTTCGCCTCCTGCCACGCGGGCAGGTCGGGCTCGCGGACCTGCGAGACTTCGGTGAGGAAGTCGACCCCGCGCAGGAGGGCGTCGACGGCCCCCGTCGGCAGCGTGATCTTCCCCTTCTGCGCGGCGACGAGGACGTCCTCCATCGCGTGGGCGACCTTCACCCCGGCGTCCAGGTTGACGACCCGCGCGGCCCCCTTGATGGAGTGCGCGGCGCGCATGAGGGGCTCGATGGCGCTGGGAGAAGAATCCTGCTCCAGGCCCACCAGGCCCTGCGAGAGCACCGCCAGCCGTTCTTCCGCCTCCATGCGGAAGAGGTCCATCAGCGAGAACCCGCTGAGATCTTCGGGAGGCGGCGCGGGCTTCGCGGCGGGGGGCGGTGGAGGCGGCGGCGTGGGCTCTGGTTCTGGTTCAGCAGCGGGCGGCGGCGCAACCGCCGGGGCCTTGCCGGCCTCGACGTCGGCCAGCTCGGCGCACAGGGCGTCGACGTCGCCGGCGCGTTCGGCCTGCCAGGTTTCGAGGTCCGCGTCCTTCACCTTGGAGACGTCGGTGAGGAAGTCGACCCCGCGCAGGAGGACGTCGACGCCGGCCGACGAGAGCGTGAGCTTCTCCTTCTGGGCGGCGACGAGGACGTCCTCCATCGCGTGCGCGACGCGGACGGCGGCGTCCAGGTTGACGACCCGCGCGGCCCCCTTGATGGAGTGCGCGGCGCGCATGAGGGGCTCGATCGCCGTGGGCGAGGCGTCCTGCTCCAGACCCACCAGGCCTTGCGAGAGCACCGCCAGCCGTTCCTCCGCCTCCATGCGGAAGAGGTCCATCATCGAGAACCCGCTGAGGTCTTCGCTCATTGGCCGATACTCCGGAGCGCGGCGAAGACGCGGGTCTCGTCGAGGAAGCCCACTGTGCGGTCTTCCCAGGGGATGACGGCCTGGCTGAAGCTGACGGTCGGGTTGGCGAGCGTCGAGGGGACGGCCTGGAGCGAGCCTCGGGCGAAGTGCTCGACCCCAAGGACCTCGTCGGCCCCGAAGGCCCAGACCTCGGCCCGCTCTCGGTCGCGCAGGACGATCAGCCGCTCGCGCGACGAGGCGCCGTCGCCGCTGGGTTTCGGCTCGGGGAGGCCGAGCAGACCTTGCATGGAGAAGCAGAGCTGGAGCTGTCCCCGGAGGTTGACCAGTCCGCGGAGCACGGCGTTGGTCCGGTGCGGGACGCGGTGGATGGGCCGGGGGAGTGCGGCCTCGACGACCGTCGAGGTGCGAAAGGCCAGCCACTCGGAGCCCAGGCGGAAGATGAGGGCGCCCACGTCGTCGCGCCGGCCCTGCTCGTCGCGCGAGGCGGCCAGCTCCTTCTCATCGTTGCACTCGCTGTCCTCGCTCAGCCAGCGGGTCCACTCGTCGAGGTACCCGGAGGGCGCTGGACGGTCGAAGAAGGCCCGCGCGGCGGAGGCGAAGACGGGGCAGTTGCGGCAGTGGACGTGGGCCTTCAACTCCGGACAAGTCTGGTCGCCGCCGACGCCGATGGTGTTCCAGCAGTCGTCGAGCCCGGGAGCCCTGAAAATCGGCAGAGCTTCATCGTCGAGGCCGAGAGTGTGGTTCATGCGTCGGGCCTCCGGTCGGGATCCGTCTTGTTATCGGCATGCGCGGCCCGGTTCCTCAAGGCTCGTTCGGCGCGTCGACGGAAACCGGCCGCGGCGGCGGAGTCTCCCCGACGCTCGGCCAGCAGGGCCAGCGCCAGCAGCGCCTCGTCGTGGTTGGGGTCCAGGTAGATCGCCTTGCCGAAGCACGTCTCGGCCTCCGACCGTCTCCCCGCCGCCTGATGAATCCCCCCCATCAAGGCGAAGACGACGGCCGACGGCCCCGCCCGCCGAAGTTCGCGCTCGCAACAGGCCAGGGCCTGGCCGTGCCGGCCTGCGTTGGCGTGCTCGATCGCCTGCTCCGTCAGCGGCCGCGCGTCCTCGGCCGGCGGACAAGGAGCGGGAGGCGGCGGGGGCTTCGGCGCGATTGGGATGGAGGGCTTCGGCCTCGGGGGCGGACTCAGCGACAGCGGCGGAGGTTTCGGCGGCGCGGGGAGGGCCAGCTCGATCGGGGCGTCGAACGACCGAGCGAGCGCCTCGCCGGGTCGACGACGGCGGTAGGCGAACGCGCCCCGCCCGGCGGCGGCGACGAGGCTCCGGGCCTCGGCCGAGGCCCCCAGCGAATCGGCGTGGCCGACGATCAGGACGCCGTCGGGCGCCAGCATCCGCAGCAGGTTCAGCTCGGCCCGGGCGCGGGCCTCGCGGTCCAGGTAGATCAGCAGGTTGCGACAGAAGACGACGTCATACGGAGACCCCTCGTTCGCGATCGCCGGGTCCAGGACGTTCCCCAGGCGGAAGTGGACGCTCGGGCGAAGTCCCGGGACGATCTCGAAGGCCTCGCCGATGCAGCGGAACCAGCGGGCGACTCGTTCCGGCGACACGCCCCGCACGGCGTTCCTCGAATAAATTCCGCGACGCGCGAACTCCAATCGCGCCGCGCTGACGTCGACGGCGTCGATATGCTTTCGCGACGCCGGCAGCCCCGCCTCGTCGAGCGTCGCGGCGATCGAGTACGGTTCCTCGCCCCCCGCGCAGGGGAGGCTCAAGACTCGCATCGGCTCGCGCGAGGGCCGGGACGTCCAGCCGGCGCGCGCCAGGTCGCGGAGGAAATCGAACGGGGCTCCGTCGCGGAAGAACCAGCTTTCCGGGACGACCACCTCGTCGATCAGGGCCTGCAACTCGGCCTCCGACGAGGCGGCCAGCCGTGCGTACTCGTCGACGTTATGCACTCCCGTCGCCTTCATCCGCGTATTCGTCGCGCGCGGCACCACCCCCGAGCCGATCGAGGCTCGGTCCAGCCCCAGCCGCTCGTGCAGGATGGCGTCGAGGACGTGGTGGGGGGAGGACATGGGATGGGCCTAGAGATCTTCTGCCATAAGGAGAGTTGATTGCTCCGTAGATCTGGTGAGGACAGGCCGCGGCATGTCGGAACTCTCACCTTACGGACCATAAATGGAATCGCTGTCGATAAGTTGTTTGGGACAGACGACGAATCGAGTCTCACCGCCGGTCGCCTCGACCCCCCAGGGCTGGGCGGTGTCGATCTCGACAATTTCTCGTCCGTCGGCATCTAACCGATGGCCGACGACTAGGCAGGCGACAGCCCCCCAACAGGGGTAACGACTTCGGGCGTCAAGATCCTCGACCGTGACGACAGGTACCTTCTCCACGAACGACCAATCAACCCCGGCGGCGTCGGTCAAGCAGCACTCAACCCATCCCGGGTTCGACTCGTCTGTGAACCGGCGAATCTCAACTCTAACAGCGACCATGAGACTCCCCCGGAACCTCGGAGTAGATTCCCTTCCTTCGGCCTTCATTGTACCTCGCGGCGGTCGGAAGTCGTCGGGGCGTCGAGGACCTTGTCGACCAAGAGCAACTGGATCATCCCCGAGTTGGTTTCGGCGATGCCCCCCAGGTAGGGGGCGTTGGGGATCGTCGTGGGGATGGGGGCGAGGGCGGCGGGGTCGACGGGGGTCAGGTCGTCGACGTGCTCGGCGACCAGGCCGAGAAGTTCGCGGCGATCGGGGGCTGCGCCGCCGCGGTCGATCAGGATGATCCGCGTGCTGAGGCGGTCGGGGGCGGCCGTGGAGCCGAGCAGCATCCCCAGATCGACGACGGTGACGACCTCGCCGCGGTACTCGAACACCCCCGTCAGATGCGCCGGGGCGTGCGGCAAGGGGCGGGCCCGAACCCGGGGGACGACTTCCACCACCCTCTTTGCGTCGACCGCATAGCGCTGGCCGGCGGCCTGGAACGTCAGGAGCAGCACGCGGGCCTCCAGGGTCGTTCGAATGGGATCAGGCGCCGGTCGTGTGAGCGGGCGGTTCCAGAGCGCCGACGGAGAACCGCGAGACCTCCTCCTTCAGGCCGCCGACGGCCTCGCGGAGATGCGCGGTGGCGCTGTTGAACTCGCGGATCGAGCTGCTCGTCTGGCCGGCGACCTCGCTCAGCCGATGCATGGCCTCGCGGATCTGGTCGGCCCCCTGAGACTGCACCCGCATCCCCTCGGTCACCTGTTCGAACCGTTCGTCGAGGCCCTGGACGCCGGCGATGACCTCGCCGAGCCGGCCGCCGATCTGCTGGACCTCGGTCACCACGGCGCGGACGTGCTCGCTGAATTTGTCCATCTCCATCACGCCGGCCGAGACGCTGTACTGCATCTCCTTGACCATCCGCTCGATGTCGAGCGTGGCCACGGCCGTCTGGTCGGCCAGGCGGCGGATCTCACGGGCGACGACCAGGAAGCCCAGGCCGTACTCGCCGGCCTTCTCGGCCTCGATCGCCGCGTTGATCGACAGCAGGTTCGTCTGGTCGGCGACCTTCGTGATGGTGGTGACCACCATGTTGATGTTGGCGGCGCGCTCGCTGATGACCGACAGCTTGGAGCTGATCGACCCGGTGCTCTCCGCGAGCTGCCGCATGGTGCCGTCCATGCCGGCCAGGCCGTCGCGACTCCCCGCCGCCTGCTGGGCCGTCTGGCGGGCGACCGAGTTGACCTCGGTCATCGTCTTGAGCAGTTCCTGGCTCGTGGCCGAGATCTCGTTGACCGCCGCGGCGGCCTCATTGGTGCTGGCCCCGTACTCGTAGACGGACTGCTCCTGCTGCTTGGAAGTCGCCGCGATCTCCGTGGCCGTCGACAGCAGCGCGATGCTCGATTTCTGGATCTTGCCGATCAGCGATCGCAGGTCGCCGTTCATCTTGCGGATGGCCGTCAGCAGCAGGCCGACCTCGCCGGCGGCTTGCTCCTGGCAAGAGGCCGTCAGGTCGCCGGCCGCGACCCGCTCGGCCAGCGCGGCGGCCCCCCGGATCGGCCGGGTGATCGACCGGGCCATCCGCCAGGCGGCCAGGACGACCAGGGCCGTCGTCGCGGCCATCAGCGCGCCCACCGCCCAGCGCTGGCGGTGAATCATGGCGAAGGCCTCGCCGTGGTCCTGTTTGACGATGAGCCCCCATCGGAAGGCTGGGATGTACGACCAGGAGGCGACGACCGGCTGGTCGCGGTAGTCCATCACCTCGCCGTAGCCGTGGACCCCCCGAACGGCGTACTGGAGCGCCGTGCCGGCCATTCCTCCCATCGGCAGCCGATGACGGAAGGCGGCGTCGGGCATGTGCCGCAGGGGTGAGACGTAGATGATCTCGTTCCCCTTGCGCATGCCGACGATCGCCTCGCCGGTTTCGCCGAGGCCGCTGTAGTCCAGGAAGCCGCGATACATCTCGCGGTTGCCGATGCGGAGGGCGACCATCCCCACCAGCAGACCGTCCTTGAGGACCGGCTGAGCCAGGAACAGCGCGGGGTCGGCCAACCCGGGATAGGCCTGGAAGTCGGCCGTCTCACCTTGCAGGAGCGTCCGCGAGCGGCGGAAGACCTCGGCCAGCTCGGAGTCCCGCAGCGGGCCGGTCAGGAGGTTCTCGCCGAAGTCGAGGTCCTTCTTCCACTCCAGGAGCGGCCGGCCGGCGACGTCGAACAGGTAGAGGTTCTCATATCCGTAGGTGTCGCAGAAGAGCCGCATCGAGGGCTCGGACCGCCGCCGGACTGCCTCGGCCGCGGCCTCGTCGTTCGCCGCGAGCGCCTTCGACATGTCCTGCGCGGCCGTCTGGGTGGCGACGAGTTGGCCCAGGACTGTCAGGTTCCCCTGCCGCTCGCGGATGAAATTGTTCAGGTCCTGGGCCCGCGACGCGGCCACCGTCTGGAGCTGGTTCCGCAGGCCCTTCTCCAGCGATTCGGTCGCCAGCCCGTTGGCGATGTACGTCAGCAGGGCGCAGGGGATCAGCGAGATCGTCAGAAAGCCCAGCATCAGCCGGGGGCCGATCCCCATCCGCGAGAGCTTCGATCGGAGCGAGGTCGTCATGTCAGGCGTTCCAGCGTCTGAGTCAAAGCCGGGCGGATGAGTGGGAGATGGGCGGTCTCGACGGTTCGCCTAACGCGGCGTCTCACGCGGGCCCGCCGCCGCCCTCACGGTCCCTCGAGGACCCCACACAACTGGAGGCGGCGGGGGAGCGGCGGCCTTCGCCGACGGCGAAGGCGCTGTGGTCGATGATTCAGGGAGGCCCGACTTGCCGTCGACCCGCCAGCGACGGAGGGCCGCCTCCCAGATCGACCGGGTGCGGAAGACCGGGAACGGCGTCGGCCGGATCGGCTGCTCCATCGCCCAGACCTGTTCGATCCGGCCGGCCAGGGTGATCTTGCCGACCCGGATCGGCCGCCAGACGTGGATCATGTCGATGTCCATTGCCACCACCCCCGCCCCGGTCTCCAAACTCTGCCGCGAGAGGTGGTCGCGAACCTCGGTCGACTCGATCGACTCCCCCTCGGCCACGGCCTGCGCCCACATTTTCACCGCGAAGTACATCGAGACAGACGGATCGCTGGTCGTCCGATCGCTTCCGAAACGGGCCTTGAACTTGTCGACGAGGCGCCGGGAGGCCTCGTCGCCGGCCGAATGGAAATAAGACCAGACCGCGTACCGACCCGCGGTCTGGTCGTGGGGGAGCCGTTGTAGATCGTCCTCGGAGACGCGGAGGCAGACCATCGGCAGCTTCTCGGCCGTCAGGCCGGCGGCCGTCGCCTGCTGAAAGAGGGCGCGGTTGGCGTCGCCCACGATTGAGCTGACCACTACGTCCGCGCCGGCGCTCTTCATCGCCGCGACCAGCTCCGTTACGCCCTTACCGTCGACCTTCACGAATTCCTCGCCGACCACCGAGCCCCCCAGCGCCTTGAGCTGGTCGCGGACGACGGCGTGGATTGCGTACGAGGAGACGTCCTCGATCCCGGCCAGGAAGAACTTCCGAGCCTTCAGCGAGTCCATGCACCACGAGACGGCCGGGACCGCCTGGTTGTTCGGCAGCGGGCCGAATCCGACCATGTCGCGGGCGTACTCGCAGCCCTCGTACTGGCCGGCGTTGAAGACCAGGATCTCCCTTGACTTCGCGGCGTCTTCCATCTCGCGGCGGCAGGCCGAGGTCAGGCCGCCGAAGAGGGCGCAGACCTTGTCGGCGTCGACCAGCCGGCGAGCCTCGCTGCGGAACGTCTGGGGGTCGGATCGGCCGTCGCCGATCACCCACTTCACCTGCCGGCCGAGCAGCCCGCCCTGGGCGTTGATCTCCTCAAGGGCGAGCACCGCGGCGTCGAGCATCGGCTCCTCGACGACCGCCAGCGGTCCGGACTGCGAATGCAACAGCCCGACCACGATCGGCGCTTCGGCCCGACGGAGCCACTGGGAACCCCCGTGCAGGGCCGCCGCCAGCAAGGCCGCCGCCAGCGCCCCGAGTACCCAACGCAGCATCGCCGCGACCCCCCTGAGCCGATCGCCATCCCAAGACCGTCGCGCAGGCTAAAACCCGCATCGCATTGCACACATTATAACCCACCATCGCAACGCGGGCCGCCCTTGTCCGGCAATCTCTCTCTATTCCCCCGGCGCGACCGGAACCTCCCCAGGTTGACGCGTGTCTGTGAGTCGACCGGAAGGAGGGGTCGACGTATGATGACTGTGGCGGATTTGCCGAGGCCCTCTGGCCCATCCCATGGAAAAAGGAAACGCCCGATGGTCGTAACTCTGCGCCGGGTCGGCGACGAATGGAGCTTCACGGTGGACGACCAGCTCATCAAGAAGCTCGGCTGGTCCGCCGACACGTCGTTCAAGGTAGACCCGACGCCCGACGGCCGGGGCGTGACTCTCTCCCCGGCCAACGATGACGTGGCGGTCGACGACCGCGCGGAACGCATTCGTCGGATTGGAAAGGGGATCGCCGACCGCCATGACAGCGTTCTGAGGAAGCTCGCCGAATGAGCCCGGATTTCCTCAGCGTCGTCGACATCCTCGAACTGCACCGGATCGAGGTTGAGCGACACGGCGGATCGGACGGAGTCCGCGACCCCGGGCTGCTGGCTTCGGCCGTCGCGCAACCATCCGCGGGGTTCGGCGGCGAGTTCCTCCATGAGGATCTCTTCGCGATGGCGGCGGCCTACCTTTTCCACATCGTCAAGAACCACCCCTTCATCGACGGCAACAAGCGGACCGGCTTCGTCGCCGCCCTGGCGTTCCTCGAACTCAACGGCCTGATGCTTCAGGAAGCCCCCAGCGAGATTCTCTACGAAGCCACGATGGCCGTCGCCGAGGGCCGGATGTCGAAGGCCGAGCTGACCGAGGCGCTTCGGGCTCTCCCCTGGGGGCCGACGGCGTCGGGCTGACGTCTGACGGGCCGTTAAACGGGCTCCTCGGCGATTGGGATTCGACCGGCGTCGGCGGCTCGGCGAAGCTCCTGGTAGTCGCGTTCGGTCTGGTCGGCGTAGGCGACGGCGAAATCGGCGACGGCTTCGTCGAAGGCGTCGGAAGACCCGAGATAGCCGCTGATCGCGGCGGGCTCTCCGGAGCGGGCGTGCGCCCTTGCCAGGCACCAGCCGCAGAGTTCGGCGTACTGGCGCATGACGCCGGGGGGGTAAACTTCCACGCGCATCTTGATCTTCATGTCGCGAAGCTGGCGGACGTGGAAATGCCGGCCCGTGATTCCCTCCGACCACCCCAGGAACAGGTCGCTCGCCGACTGCATGAGCTGGCACCCCACCACCACGCGCTGGCCATGGTTGGGATGGACGCTCGGGCCGGCGTACCGTTCCAGGACCGAGGGGCCGGCTTCCTTCACCTGGAGGAACAGCGGATCCGCGTCGCCGGCTGTCAGCAGCAGCACGGCGCAAAGCGTTCCGACGCTCCCCACGCCCACGACCTTGATGGCGACGTCCTGAAGTTGGAATCGATCCAGGAGGACGCGGCGATGCTCCGGCAGGGTCTCTCGGTAGGCGACGAACGCCTTGCCGACCCGCTCCATCACCTCCTCGCGTCCTTCCTCGCGCCAGTGGAAGATCAGCGGCGGGTCGTCGCGGATCGTGGGCGTCAGCGCCTCGGTCAGGGCCAGTTCGGGATGGGCGTGGTCGCGCACGCTCCGCTCGCGCGCCCGATCCAACCGCTTCCGAGCCCGCTTGCGGGCCTCCTCGTCGTGGACCGATTCGATCAACCGCTCGACGTCGATCGCCGCGTACCAGACGTCCAGCTTGCGCATCTCGCTGAACTCGGCCATGCGCTCGCGGTAAGAGCGCACGCAGGCGAGGGCCGAGTCGCGGGCCGTATCCTCGTGGAAGCCGTTCTCGCGGCCGGCCAGGATGAAGCTGGCGGCGAGGCGTTTGACGTCCCATTCCCAGGGGGCGGGCAACGTCTCGTCGAAGTCGTTGATGTCGAAGATCACGCGGCGCTCGGGCGTGGCGAACGCCCCGAAGTTGCCGAGGTGGCAGTCGCCGCAGGCCTGCACGCGCAGGCCGGTCATCGGCGTCCCGGCCAGGTCGGCCGCCATGCCCAGGGCCGACCCCCGATACCACGCGAACGGCGACTTCAACATCCGCGCGTTGCGGATCGGAATGAGATTCGGCAGCCGCCCGACGCTCGACTCTTCCAGCAGACGAACCGGGTCCGCGCGATCGTCCGCCGGCCGCCAGGCCGCATGAGCCCTGCGCGGGCACGACTCGCGCAGGCCCTTCCCCTGCTCCCGGAGCTTTTTTCGAGCGGGATCCCGCCCGAGGGCTTTCGCTTCCAGTGACGGAGCGGTTTTCCTACGCGAACTCTGCGCGGAAATCGCCATGACCTGACCGCGCCTTCCGGACGAGGGACGCCGAACGACTTCACCCCGAGGAATCCGATCGCGAACGACCGACGACGTGCCGTCACTCCAGCATATAACACACGCCCCGCCCTCGCGAGGGGCCGCGCCGGCGTTTGCGAATATCGCCGACCCTTTCATGGCCGTCGATCAAGCGGCCGACGCCGGCCTTCAAGGATCGTTGCTCCGACGCCCGCCTCTCGGTCGGAATTCTCTCATGGACCCTGGATCGAGGCTCAGATGATTCTCGATTTCCACGGCCCTGCAATAGACCGTCCCCAGAATCTCGTCGTCGGTCATCGCCCGCATGTTCTTCATGACCTTGACCCCGGCTTCCAGCAGCGCGGCCGGAATCCTTCCTCGGAGGTTGCCTCCTCTGGGAATGCTGATGCGCAGCCAGGATTCGTCGTTGCGCCGGATCGGTGCCACGTCCAGGGAGGCGACCGCATCGACCGCGAAGCCCCGATTGGTCAGGTAAAACCGAATCAACGCGGCATGCTGGGGCGCCGCTCGGTCGAGGCGGCTCGTCGACCGGTCGTCCGGGCGTGAGAGGTCCGGCGAGAGTTGCTGGAGCGCCTGCTCCCAATCCGCGGGGACGCCGATCGTGGCCTGGTCGATCTCTCCTTCCGCCGCCGAGACCAAGGATGCGGCGACAGGGCGGATTTCTTCCTCCAGAAACCGAAGCGACTCGCGCAACCGCGATACGTCTCGCTCGACCTTGGTGCTCAGCGTCTCCGGGAGCAGGCGAAGGTAGCTGTAAGGCCCGTTGAAGTTCGCATCCGCCGCCATGTTCATTCGCTTGCCCGAGGCGATCTCCGGGCCTAGCGTATCGGTGATCGTTCCGCGATCCCGACTCCCCCCTTTGTTCGAGCGTTTGTAGCCCAGAGGAAAGGCGAGATGGATCATCGGACGGCCGCCCGCCTCCATGTCCTCCTTCACCAGCCGGATTCCGAGGACGTTGGGATCCAGCCCGCGCAGCCATCGCACGATATGATGAAGGAACCCGGCCGCACCGTCATCGGCCCCAGCCGTGCTCGGGTCTTCCGGCTTGATGAATCGACCATACGCATGACGGTTGTCGATCTGGTCGTTCAAGGCATGTCCCTTGTGCAGCATCAAACACCAGCCGTTCACTGGGAATGCTCACGCAAAGGCTGTCGACGACCTCGCTTCTTCCGCCAGGACAGAGGAGGTCCCGAAGGCGTCGTCAACCGCGGGCCGTCGGCAATTTCGGTGCTAACGGCTGGGGATCGTCTTCGATGGATCGGGAATCGTCTGGCCGGGTTTCTGCCTCCGGTCGCCAACTTGATGCATGCAGCGGCGGTTCCCGTCGATACGCGTCGCATCTCGTCCAGGAAGTAATCCGCGGGCGTCTGACACACGCTCGAAGTTTTCCTGAAATCGCCGAGCCGGCAAGGACGTGGCCGCGGAAGGCTCGCCGGCCGCTGGTTGCGAGCCCGAGCGGCGGCTTGAGTCGCTTGTAGGGGTATGGGATCATCGTGACGGCCGTCGGTCGACGGACCTCCCTCGCTTCGCAAGTCTCTCCTCGGTCGCCAGGCGTTCGCCCGTGCCTGGTCAGGTCGAATCAGCCCTGGGCCGTGGATCATCGCCGGAATTGAAGACGACAACGATCTCGATCGACCAGGTCATCGACCGGATCCCCGCCTGGTCGGACCGCTCTCCCGTCGTGACGCCGCTCGTCGGGGGGCTGACGAACCGGGCCTATCGCGTGGACGTGGGGGGCGAGGCGTTCGTCGTGCGCATCCCGGGCGCGGGGACCGAATGGCTGGCGATCGATCGCGGCAATGAGCTTTACAACACCCGAGCCGCCGCCGAGGCGGGGGTCTGTCCGCGAGTCGTCCACCACTTCGACGACGTCAACGTCATGGTCCTGGAATTCATCCCCTCCGAGACGATGACCTCGGAGTCGATGCGACGCCCCGGGATGCCGACCAGGCTCGCCCAGGTCCTCAAGAAGCTGCACGCGGGGCCTCGCTTCTTGCACGATTTCGACATGTTCGCGCTGACCCGGCGCTACCTTCGGATCACGCAGGAGCTGGCGATCCCGATCCCGGACGACTACATCGGCTACCTGCCGGAGGTCGATCGGATCGAGGCGGCCTTCGCCCGGCGGCCCGTCCCGACGGTCCCCTGTCACAACGACCTGCTGGCGGGAAACATCCTGGACGACGGCCGCCGACTCTGGCTGATCGACTTTGAATACAGCGGCAACAACGACCCGACGTTCGAGCTGGGCAACACATGCCAGGAGCTGGAATACGACGAGCCGCGCGTCGAGGAGATGTGCGCTGCGTATTTCGGCGACGCCTACCCGGACAAGCTCGCCCGGATGAGGCTCAACATCCTGCTGTCGGACGTCGGCTGGACGCTCTGGGCCGCGATCCAGTGGAAGGTCTCGACGATCGACTTCGACTTCTGGAGTTGGGTCGACCAGCGCTGGAACCGAGCCCGCGCCGCCCTGAACTCGCCCGAGTACCGCCAGTGGCTTCACGTGCTCGAAAGCACCGAGCCGACGACCCCGCCCGGGTTTGGCTTCGAGGTCTGAAAAGCTCGGCAGTCGTGGGGGAAAGCTTTCGGGGCCAGGATGGTTTCCTGGAGGCGCTCCAGGAGAGGCTAGGGCGTCCCCTGTTGAGGGGCTTTCAGCAGGTCGCGGATCTCGGTGAGGAGTTCCTCCTGACGGCTCAGGACGGGGATGGCTTCGTCCGGTCGCTTGGGGCGGATCAGCCAGCCCAGGAATTTCACGAGGAAGAGGAAGAGGATCGAGGACATCAGCAGGAAGTGGATGATGTCGCCCAGCAGCAAGCCGATATGGACCGTGCTCCCCCGGGCCGTGAACTGCCAGTGGGTGTAAGGCCGCTCGCCCGGGATCAGGATGGCGATCACGGGCATGATCAGGTTCTGGACCAGGGAATCGATGATTTTGTGGAACGCGCTGCCGATCATGACCCCGATCGCCAGGTCGACGACGTTCCCCTTGAAGGCGAACGCCTTGAACTCGTCGAAGAGGGTCCACGCTTTGCCGGCGGCGTGGTCCAGGGTGGACTTGGTGTCGAGCGGCATCGGCGATGAGCTCCCGACTGTGGCGACTCGGTCGTGGACCGTCGCCCGGTGATCCTGCTGTCTTGCTGGATGGGGGCCGGGGCCGCAGCGCCCCGGCTCGCCTCAGTCTACCCGTACGGACTCCGCCTGGAATAGCGCCGGGTTGCCGGGGAGAACAGGGCCGAGATCGACTTTCCCCGGCCTGGTCACGCGGTTCGACCGGTCGGGGATGGACTCGACTTCGGAGGCGGCGTCATCCTCTGCGCCACCAGGGCTTGCGCTTGAGTCGGAAAGGCCGAAGGTCGCGTGCGACCCGAGCGTCGAACTCCGCCGTGGCGATGATCTCAATCATCCGCCGCCGGACCAGCGAGAGCGGATGGTCCGGGAATTTCTCGTCGTACTTCGGATCGTCCGAAGGGATGGAGCGTATGGGCTTGCGGCGAACGAACGTCGTGTAGTCGACTCCCGGGGGGATCAACTCGGGCTCGCCCTCGGGCGTCGGCCAGGCGTCACGGTCCAGCATCATCACCGCGGCCTCGCGGATCCCGGTCGTGCCCCGTTCCACCGCCTCGATGTTGACCTGGAACCAGCAGTCGCGGAACGGCAGCCAGAGGATCGCGACGTAATAGATGCCCAGACTGTTCGGGTCGGGCGACCGGTACTTGAACACGCCGCCCAGCGTCTCGAATCCGGCGACTTCGATGACCTCGACGGCGATCATCGCCCCGCCGTTGGCTTCGCATTGCCGCCGGTAGAACTCGCGAGCCTCGCCCGGCTGGGTCAGGTCGAAAGGCCAGTCGATCGCGTCCGAGCCGTGCTGAACCGTCTGGGCTATCCCGCGAGGGCTCATCCAGGCCGCCCTGATCAGCCCGCCTTCTCGCAGCTCAAAATCGGACGGGTAGAACCGGAGCGATTCGACCGTAAGCATGCCGCCTCTCCCCTCAGTGATTTCGATGCCAGACCTCTACCCCACCCTCGCCGTCCGTTCGCCGACATCGGGAGTCTTGGTCGGATAATCCCGGGTCAGAGTTCGTCGATGCTTTCATCGACGACTTCGTCGATCCCGGCGGCCCGGTCGCGGGCCAATCGGTAGATGCTCTCGTACCTCGGCTTGAAGAGCACGATCTTCTTTTCAAGCTCCTCCGGCGTCTCGACACCAATCAGAAAGGCGTACGGCACCGGCCTGAAATCGACCGGTTCAAGCATGTCCCTCACCGCCTCGAACAGATCATGAGCGATTCGCCGATCGAGAGAGGCGATGAAATCCCTTCTGCACGGATCGCATAAAACTAATAAGTCGATGAGAAGAAGACGGTTGGCCAGTTCGCTGAAATTGATCTTTCTGGATGTGTACAAAGATAGCAGCCAGCGGCACGTTTTCAGGTCATGCTCGCAACGGCCGATAGGATCCGACGTGGGGTTCATCATCCTACCCGCCCCAAGGCCCGGAGTTGGCCAGGCATCCCAAGAGAGGGAGTCTCGGCAGACTCGGGAAGTCTTGGAGGGAGCCAACTGTTTCTTTTCCGCCACATGGTGGGCAACCTGCGACCAGCTTTCTGGGGTCGAATGTGCTGGAGGTCGTCGAATCCGTGGCCACGCCCCTTCGCGGCTCGTCGACGAGGCCGTGACGACCCGGAACATTCGCCTTTGGGGCGGACTTCGGGCTTATCGCTTCTTGCCCCCGACGCCGGGCACGGACGCGACTTGTTTCATCCACGCCGCGATCTGGCGTTCGTCGAGGTCGTCCACGGATTGGAGCTCCACGCCCCGCGTCGACCTGCCCATTCCCACGGGCGTCACCGGTGGTACGGGCTCGAGCGCTGCGCCGTTGATGAACATGAGTTTGACGTGGCCGGCGAAGCCGCCGCAACAGAAACACCAGCCGTCGCCGACCCCATAGTACGACATGCCCCACTTCACGGAGCGCTGCAAGCCGGGCGGCGTCTCGGCCGCCAGGGCGTCGACCCTTTCGGCGATGCCGCGCTGCGGTTGCGGCAGGCTGGCGATGTAGGCGAAAGCGGTGGCCTGTTGCCAGGCACCCAGAGTTGGTTGAATAGGTGGCCCAGGAAATGGGTGACTGGCCACACATGGCTCACTTCGGGGGTTCTCGACCCAATCGCCGGAAAGTTGCAACCGAGGCGGCCGCTCATCACATTACAAATCGTCGGGAGGGGGGAACCACGGCGGCTCACGGAGGATCGGCATGGCGATCGGGAAGAAAACGGCCCTGGCGGGGCTGGGCGCTCTCCAGGAGTTCGGCGCATTCGGCGGCCTGACCGACGGGCAATTGCTGGAGCGGTTCGGCGCGGGATGGGGGGCCGGCGCTTCGACGGCGTTCGAGGTCCTCGTGGCCCGGCACGGGCCGATGGTCCTCCGGGTCTGCTCCTCGTGTCTGGACGACCACCATGAGGTTCAGGACGCCTTCCAGGCCAATACTGTTCGGCACGGGAATTGAGCTTCAGAAGAAGCGATGGAAACCTCCCTTCTCCCCTGGTGGGAGAAGGTGGCCGAAGGCCGGATGAGGGGGCTCCCAACGTCCGCCGACGGTTATGACCCCCCTCATCCGCCCCTATGGGGCACCTTCTCCCACCAGGGGAGAAGGGAGGCAATCGCCTCCGATGGCTTCTATGCAAGTCGTGCCGAACAGTATTGCCCTACGGGGCACCTTCTCCCACCAGGGGAGAAGGGAGGCAATCGCCTCCGATGGCTTATATGCAAGTCGTGCCGAACAGTATTGCCTTCCAGGCCACGTTTCTCGTCTTGTTGAAGAAGGCTCGGCGGCTCTGGGTTCGCGACTCGCTGGGGCCCTGGCTGCATCAGGTCGCCATGCGGACCGCCCTGTGCGCCCGGGCGAACGCCGCGAGACGGAGGAAGCTCGCGCAGGCCGTCGCCGACCGAGCGGACGCCGCGGCGGGCGAGGACCGCCGGATCGGCTTCGAGCTGGAGGCGGTCCTCCACGCCGAGATCGATCGGCTCCCGGAACGCTATCGGGCGCCGATCGTCCTCTGCGACCTGGAAGGGCTCACCTGCGAGGAGGCGGCGCACCGGTTGGGGCGGCCGGTCGGCACGGTCAAGAGCTGGCGCTCGCGAGGCCGCGACCGCCTCCGCTCGCGACTGCTCAAACGGGGCTTCGCACCCGCCGCCTTCCCGCTCCTCGCGATCAACGGCGAAACCGCCCGCGCCGCGATGGCGCTCGCCCGATCTCTCCCCGCCGAGTGGACGTCCGGGAAGGTCTCGGCGTCCGTCCAGGGCCTCGTGCAAGGAGCGCTCAAGTCCATGCTCGTCCTCAAGCTGAACGCCGCCGTCGCCCCAGCCCTTTTGCTGACGTTCGTCACCACCGGCCTCGCCGCCTGGGGCTTCGATCGAGAGGCCGGGCCGAAACGCGACGAGAACCGGAACCAACCGGCGGCCGTCACTCCGACGTCGGCCCCCGTCCCGATCGCTCCTCATGCCGTGGCCGGCGAGGGCCGTCCGGCCGTCGAATGGCCGCTCACCCTGCGGGAGGCCCTCCGGATCGGGCTCGAAAGCTCCGACCGAATCGACTCGGTCGCCGTCGAGGGGTCCGAGACGATCGTCAGGCCCCGTCGCGTCGGCAATCCCCTGGTCTTCAAGGCTGAGTCCGAGGTTCACGTGAGGAGTATCGAGACCCAGTACTGGCATCTTCTGGCCTCTCGTCGGGCGGCCGAAGGCTGGGAACGGGCCTCGGAGCTCGGCCGAGAACTGAAGAATCGCGAGGTCGCCAGGGTCGCCGCCGGCGAGAAGGATCTCGAAGGGCTGGAGCAGACGATCCGCGTCCTGGATCGAGCACGAACCGAGGCCGACGGCGCCCAGCGAGACGCGAAGGCCGCCGAGCAGACGCTCCGCAGCCTCCTCAAGACGTCGGAGACCGACGACAGGCGGATCGTCCCCACCACGCCCCCGAGGACGGAGGAACGGAAGCTGGATTGGGAGGTCGCCCTGCGGGACATGGGCCGCAACCACGCCGGAATCCTGCGGGCCGAGGCCGTGGTCAGGGGGCCGGAGGCACGGCGTCAGGTCGTCCACGAAGCGACGCACGCGCTGAGCCGAATCTGGTTGGAGCTGGATGCCAATTACAAACAACTTCAAACGGCCTCGAAACGCCGCGAGGCCGCGTCCGCCGCCGCACAAGCCCGGCGCGCCGCGTATGAGCAGGGGCAGGTCGCCGGCGCGGCTTACGGCGAGGCGATCATCCAGGCCGCCGAAGCCGCCGCCCTGGAGATGCAGTACCTGGCCACGTTCAACACCGCGATCGCGAATCTTGAAGAGGCCAAGGGGACCCTCCTGGCGTATCAAGGGGTCCGGATCGTGGACGCGAAGCCCGACGCTTCGCAGGGTGTCCCGTCCGTCGCCTCCGCCAACCCTCACACGCCCGAGGCCGGGCCGAATCCCCCGACTGAGATTCGCCCGAGCGTCCACCCCGATGGCCGCGTCGAGCCCGTGGCGATCGCGCCGGAACTCCTCCGGGGCGCGACGTACTCCTTCAACGTTTCCTTCGGCGCCGGCCCGAACCCCTATGAAATCCGGGGCTCGTTCACGGTCACGCCACCGGCCGCAGGCCGCTGAGTCGGCCTCTACGGTTAGGCTCGGGTCAGACAGACCCTGGCCACGCAGACCGAGTTTGGCGAGGCACGTCGACCGACCTTGGCCAGGGCCCGGAGTTGGCCATGGCCCGAATTTGGTCAGACACCCCAAAGGGGGATGGTCTGGCTGGATCCGGGAAGCTTTGGAGGGAGGCAACAGTGCGGACATCCGCCTTCGGGGCGGACTTCGGGCTTATCGCTTCTTGCCCCCGACGCCGGGCACGGACGCGACTTGTTTCATCCACGCCGCGATCTGGCGTTCGTCAAGGTCGTCCACGGATTGGAGCTCCACGCCCCGCGTCGACCTGCCCATTCCCACGGGCGTCACCGGCGGTACGGGCTCGAGCGCTGCGCCGTTGATGAACATGAGTTTGACGTGGCCGGCGAAGCCGCCGCAACAGAAACACCAGCCGTCGCCGACCCCATAGTACGACATGCCCCACTTCACGGAGCGCTGCAAGCCGGGCAGCGTCTCGGCCGCCAGGGCGTCGACCCTTTCGGCGATGCCGCGCTGCGGTTGCGGCAGGCTGGCGATGTAGGCGAAGACCGGCTTGTCGCCGACCGCAGCCTTGGCGGGGCTTGCCCTGCCGGTCATGGCTTCCGGCAGCGTCGTGGCGGCTTCGCCTTGCGCTTTCGTGCGTTCCGCCGTTTTCCGGACTGCGGATTTGGAAGTCTCGTCGGCCTTGCGGGCGGGCATGGTGGGATCCTCGAAACCCCGAACATTTTCGCCGTGCTCCCTACTCGACGGTACGAAGTCATACTTGCCGCCGACGAGGGCGTCAATCTCGTCGACCTTTCGAAGGCAAACCGCTTCAAGACCGCCTGGCCACGAACCGATAAACCTCTTGTGCTTTGCCAGTGCTCTGCGCCAAAACCTTATGCTACTCGGCGGTTCGCCGCCCAGTATTGCACCCGCCGCGAGCGGCAGGCGAGGCACCCACAATCGAAGGCCGGGTAGGTTATGCCTGCCCGGCCTTCGGTGTTTCCTGGGCTCACTGGCCGCCCATCATCTCTTCGAGGCGCAGCACTCATCGGGCCGAGACACCGGCCACCGGCTGTGAGACGGGTCACGCCCGTGGACCAGGCAACCCAGGCGGACGCCGTAAATCCGCCCTTTTTCGCACGACCCCTTCCACCCGCCGTCGTCCCCACAATGGTGTTGAATCGGCGGCGCGGAAGGACGAGACCGAAACCATATTGAAGGTGAGGGTTCTGGTTCGCACCGTTCCTTGGCAGGCCGGATGTGGTGGAGAAGCCGTCGCGGGACTTGCGGAAGTGCGCGAACGAAGCCGCGCGATGAGAAAGGCAAATCCTTGGCTGACAAGGAGTTGTCTTCGGGAAGCCGGTTGGCTCCGTTTGCGAGCGAAGCCGATTTCGGGTTCGCTCGGTTCGGCGGCTCGCGGATTGGCCCGAGTTATTCGCCGCGGGAGGCAGGACGATGATACCCTGGCTGCACCCGTTGCGATGCGGAGGTGGAGACGCTGGGTTTCGGGAAATCGCGTCGGAGGTCACACTGGAGGGGGTCTCGCGTCGGAGGCCGACTCGGAGCTGGGCGTCCTGTCATCGCCTGGTCGTTTTGTGGGATGGGCTTCAACCCGCCCTGTGCGAGAGAATCTCGATCGAGTCCCTGTCCACCTGCCTGGGAGAATGCGGCTGATGACGTTGGAGATTCCGACGCGCGAAGAGTTGTACGTGCGGTATGTGGACCAGTTGCCCTACACGCCCTACCCCGTCCAGGACCTTGCGCTGGCGGCCTGGTTCGAGTCCGAGGAAGGCGTCCTCGTCTGCGCGCCGACGGGTACGGGCAAGACCCTGATCGCCGAGGCGGCCCTCTTCGAGGCGCTCCATACGGGGAAGGTCGCCTACTACACGACGCCCCTGATCGCGCTGACGGAGCAGAAATTCCAGGAGATGCAGGATCGCGCGGTCGAGTGGGGGTTCCGTCGCGAGGACGTGGGGCTGGTCACCGGCAGTCGCAAGGTCAACCCGGACGCCTCGGTGCTCATCGTCGTGGCGGAGATCCTCCTGAACCGGCTGCTCAACCGGGCCGACTTCTCCAACGTGACGGCCTGCGTCATGGACGAGTTCCACAACTTCGCCGAGATCGATCGCGGGATCGTCTGGGAGCTGTCGCTCGGCATGCTCCCCAAGCACGTCCGCCTGCTGCTGCTCTCGGCGACGGTCGGAAATGCGGGCGAGTTCGTCGGCTGGCTGGCGACCCAACACGACCGCAAGATCAGGGTGGTGGAGGGCACAGAGCGTAAAGTGCCGCTGACCTACGAGTGGGTCCCCGACAAGTTCCTCAACGAGCACCTCGTCGTGATGGCGGGGGGCGACGAGGAAGGCCCCCGGACGCCCGCCCTGGTCTTCTGCTTCGACCGCGAGGAGTGCTGGAGCGTCGCCGAGAACGTCATGGGCAAGGACCTCAACCTGTCCGACGAGCAGAAGAAGGAACTCCACGACCGGGTCAACGCGATCGACTTCAGCCAGGGGGCCGGCCCCAAGCTCAAGCGACTGCTCCACCGAGGCGTCGGAGTCCACCACGCCGGGCTGCTGCCGAAGTATCGCCTGGCCGTCGAGGACCTCTTCCAGCGCAAGCTTCTCCCCGTGGTCGTCTGCACCGAGACCCTGGCGGCCGGCATCAACCTTCCGGCGCGTTCGGTGGTGCTCTCGTCGCTGGTGAAGGGCCCCTTCGGCGAGAAGAAGCTGATCTACTCCAGCATCGCCCACCAGATCTTCGGCCGGGCCGGCCGGCCGCAGTTCGACGACCGAGGGTTCGTCTACGCCCTGGCCCACCCCGACGACGTCGACATCGCGCGGTGGAAGGTGAAGTACGACGCCATCCCCGAGGACACTCGCGACCCGGGCCTGCAGAAGGCGAAGAAGGCCCTCAAGAAGAAGAAGCCGAAGCGCCGCGAGACCGAGCAATACTGGGTCGAGGGGCACTTCAACCAGCTCCAGTCCGCCCCGCCGGGCAAGCTCTACAGCAAGGGGCCGCTCCCCTGGCGGCTGCTGGCGTATTTGCTCGAAGTCTCGCCGGAAGTGGAAGGCATCCGCGTCGCGGTCCGCAAGCGGCTGATGGACGACCCGCGGATCGCCGCGGGCGAGAAGGCGCTCGACCGGATGCTGCTGGCGCTACAGGCCGGCGGGTTCGTGACCCTGAGCCCCGAGCCGCCCCCCCCGCCGGAGGACGGCCAGCCCCCGACCCCCTACACGCCGACCCTGGCCCAGCCGACCCCCGCGCTGGGGAAACTGCTGGCCTTCCGGAGCATCCATCCCCTCTACGGCGCCTTCCTGACCGAGATGCTGATCGAGGCCGACGCCGAGGAGCGCATCCAGGCGATGGAGAGCGCTCTGGAGATGCCCGGCCCGGTCCGGAAGCGTCTCCGAGTCCCGCTCAAGATGCTGGAGTCGGGCGCCCTCGCCACCTCGAAGCTCGACGCCGAGCTGATCCAGCGCGGGCTCATGATCGCGAAGGTCGAGAAAGAAGAGGAGGAAGAGGACGACGACGACGCCTGGGAAGAGCGGCCGCCGAGCTTCGCGGACAAGCTCCGGTCGTACTTCGACCACGTCTACCCCGAGGTCACCGACGTCCGCACGCACCCGCTCTGGTGCGCCGGCGAGCTGATCGAGTTCGGCGGCAACTTCAACAAGTTCGTGACGAGCCTCGACCTGACCAAGCAGGAGGGGATCGTCTTCCGCCACGTCCAGCGGATGATCATGCTCTGCGGCGAGTTTGAAAGGGCCCTCGCCCTCGAAGTCGACGCCGACGCCAACCCCGCCAACCTCGCCTGGCGGGCCGAGCTGCACGAACTGGCCACGAAGCTGACCGAGAGCTGCCGGGTCGTCGACCCCACCAGCACCGATCACCTCATCGAGCGGATCGCCGAGCCCGACATGATCGACGCCGAAGCCGCGAAGCTCGCCGGCGGGGCGACCTGACGTTCGGACTCGTTGGGGTCAACAACGACTTACAACTCGGTGTCGCCGAGGTGAAAGCTCGGCGAGCCGGGGCTGCTTGCGAGGGATATCAGGACGCTGACGTCTGCCTCCCCAGGAGCCTTGAGGAACTCATACCTAATTCGGGTATCATCCCTGACCCATCGGGCGCGAATGATCATCTTCCTTCGACGTTTGCTGCTGCTGTTGTCGCTGATGTTCTGGCAGGGCGGATTCACGTTCTACGGGGCGGTCGTCGTTCCCATCGGGAGTTCCCTGCTCGGCTCTGGAACAGAGCAGGGATTCATCACCCGCTCCGTAACGAACTACCTCAACCTGGCAGGTGTGGTGGCCCTGGCGATCTGGGCCTGGGAACTCGCGGCGGTGCGGGGTACTTCCTCCGGCGGCCGGCGGCTTCGCTTCTCGATCTGGACTGGTTGCGCGCTCTGTCAAGTCGCGCTGATCTGGATGCATTGGAAGCTCGATCAATTCCTGGTTCCAGAGGACGCGACGATACTCGATCCGCAGCGATTCCATTCGCTGCACGAGACCTACCTCACGATCAGCGGCGTCCAATGGGGAGGATGTCTCGTTCTCACGGCGCTGACCCTCTGGTCGTGGCGAGTCGAGGATAGCGCCCCTGTTTCTCCGTCCTGAAGACTGGTCCGCTCGGCCGGACGTGAAGGCTCGGCGAAACAACTTATCGGTCAAATTGCTAAGCGTATGCTTGCGCGAGTATGACTTGAGACGTCAGCCCTTCTCCTTTTTCTTCCTTGCGTCGCCTTTGTCGCCCCGCCTGCTCCGCTTGTCCGTCGCCGCTCGTTCTCGAAGCTCCAGGGCAGAGACCTGGAGCGCATCGCAGTTGCGAACGAGAAAGCCCACGATGAGCGCAAGCTCCCTCTGGGTGTAGCCCGCCGCGATCTCGTCCAACCTCGACGAGAAGCCCTCGAACAGCCTGGACATCGCGCCAAGGCGCGAAAGCACGACCCGGACGACGACCCGCCGGCGATCTTCGGATCGTCCTCGCGCTTCACGAAGCCGCAACGCTCCAGCCGGTCGACGGCGGCCGTGATCGCCCCGGTCGTGATCGCGGTCATCCGGGCCAGAAGGCCGGGTTGCGCGGTGGTACGCCCGGAACACGATCAGTACCAGCAGGCGGCTCGTGAGATCGCCCCCACGCTCCAGGGCGGCAGCCAGGTCCTCGAAGTGGCCCCCGGGCCGGGGTACTTCGCCATCGCCCTGGCCGAGTTGGGCTCGTTCCGCATCGTCGGCCTGGACATCAGCCGCTCGTTCGTCGAGATCGCCGCCGCCAATGCGGAGAAGGCGGGCGTCGATGTCGAGTTCCGGCAGGGCGACGCCTCGGCGGCCCCGTTCGAGGATGATTCGTTCGACCTCATCTACTGCCGAGCGGCCTTCAAGAACTTCTCGGATCCGGTCGGCGTGCTCAAGGAGATGCACCGCATGCTGAAGCCGGGCGGGAGGGCGGTCATCTCCGACCTGCGGAAGGACGCCTCCGCCGCCGACATCCAGGCCGCCGTCGAAGGGATGCACCTGGGAGCGATCAACTCCGTGCTGACCCAGTGGATCTTCCGGCATTCTCTGCTCAAGCGAGCCTACCTGCCCGACGACCCCCGACGCATGGCCTCGCAAACTCCCTTCGGCTCTTGCGAAATCGAGCCGGAATCCATCGGCATGAAGGTCTCGTTCCGCAAGTGATCCCCGCCGGGCCGCCCGGGCGTCGGGCGTCCCCGCCGACCGATGCCCCGACACCTCAGGTCAAGCGGTCGATGAGGGTGGGCGTCGCTCGATTCTCGAACATCGTGATGATGTAAGCCGTGGGTCGAAAATCGAGCGGTCGAGCGAGATTCTTGAGCGCGCCGGGGACGCTGCCCCCTCAAATAGGGTGGTGACACGCGGCCGGGAGCGTCGGGAATATGCCGGACAAACAACCTGGGCGAGTCCTCAAGGACATCGAATCGCTGTTCGGCGGGGGGATCGTCGCGGGGAAGGACGACGATCAGCTCCTGGAGCGGTTCGCGTCGCGACGCGACGAGGCGGCTTTCGACGCCATCGTGGCGGCGCACGGCCCGATGGTCCTGGCCGTCTGCCGACGCGTCCTGGCCAACCCCAGCGACGTCGAGGACGCCTTCCAGGCGACGTTCCTGGTCCTGGCCCGCAAGGCTCGCTCGATCCGCGCGGGGACGAGCCTGGGCGGATGGCTTCGCCGGGTGGCGCACCGGGTCGCGGTCGAGGTGAACCGAGACGCGATCCGGCGTCGGGTCCGCGAGGCGACGGCCGCGGCCTTGTCGTCCGCCGATCGCCACGGCCACGTCCCGGACGACTTCCGGCCGGCCCTCCACGAGGAGATCGGCCGCCTCCCTGAGAGGCTCCGCCGGCCCGTCGTCCTCTGCTATCTGGAGGGGATGACGCAGGAGGACGCCGCCGCCGAACTCCGTTGGAGCGGCGCGACGCTGCGACGGCGGCTGGCCGCGGCCCGGGAGCGGCTTCGCTCGCGGCTGGAACGCCGGGGGCTCTCGCCGTCGTCGTCGCCCCTCGCAGCGCCGCTCGCCGACCACGTCACGACGGTCGTACCGCAGGCCTTGGCGAGGGCCACCACCAGGGCCGCTTCCGCTCTCATCCTGGGAAGAACCGCCACCGCCCCCGTCGCGCTGATGCTCAGCCGGCGCGTGCTGAGGATCCTGCTCATGACGCAGCTCAAGGCCATCGCCAAGATCGTCCCGACGAGCGTCGCCGCCGCCTGCTTCGCCACGGGGCTCGTCGCGGCCCTGCACGGCGGGGCCGACGCCCCGGGGATCAAGCGGGCGCAAGCCGCCGCCCGAAACCTCACGGTCGCCGAGGTCCGGTCGAAGGCCGTCACACTCACCCAGTCTTTCGCCTGCCAGATTCATGCCAATCGGCACATCGGTTTCCGCTCCCTGGAGGATGGAGACCTCCGCGAGATTCGGGTCAAGGAGGGACAGAAGGTGAAGCAGGGCGAGCTGATGTTCAAGCTCGACCCGGCCCCCTTCCAGGCTCGCTTGGACACGGCGTCGGCCGACGTCAAGCTGGCGCAGGCGGAGTTGGACAAGGTCAAAAAGCTGTTCGAGAACAAGGCGGCCGCCGAGGCCGAGGTTCGGACTTCCGAGACGAAGCTGGCCGAGGCCGAAGCCAGGGAGAAGTCGGCGAAGGCCGACCTGGAATACACCGATTTGAAGGCGCCGTTCGAGGGCGTCATCGGGCGACTCGATCGCGAGAAGTTAGGCCCCGTTCGTGAGGGCGAGCCCCTCACAACCCTGACCGACAACACCGTGATGTGGGTCTATTTCAATCTGCCTGAAGAACTCTATCGCCAATACATGGCCGACCGGGATCGGAATCGACTGAAACCTTCCTTCGAGCTGATGCCGGCTGGCGAGAAGAAGTTTCCCCAGGCCGGCAAGCTCGGCGCGATCGAGCCCGAGGCCGCCAAGAAGACCGGGCCCATCGCGTTCCGCGTCGATTTCCCGAACCCGGACGGCACCCTGCATCACGGCCAGACCGGCACGATCCTTTACAGCCGGGTGGAGGACGACGCGATCGTCGTGCCCCGGCGAGCGACCCTCGAAGTCTCGGGCAAGCGGTATGTCTACGTCGTGGCCAAGGACGGCGTCGCGCATCGCCGCGAGATCACCGTCCGGGCCGAGGTGGACGACCTGTTCGTCATCAAGGATGGAGTCGCCGTGGGCGAAAGCATCGTCGTGGACGGGGTCAAACAGGTCCATGATGGAGAGAAGGTGAAGTGAGGTCGGCCGATGTCACCGGCTTTGCCGGTGGTGCCGACGCTGAAGCGATCCGTCGACGCGCCATCGTCACAAGATCGAACGACATGGCTCCTCCCCTGCCCCAACTCAAGCTCGATCTCCTGCAGGCGATCGACGACCCGCGATCGAACGCCCCGCGCCTGACCTACGCCGGCTGACCGACCGAGAACGGCCATGAACTGCTGACCCGGTTCATGAAATGGTATAGACGTCTCGTAGACCGCCGGCCTTATCAAGTCGGCCTCGGCGATCCGCTCGACATCGAAGCCGGCGGCGCGGACGTCGCGGATCGCGGACAGGATCGCGGTTACGGCGGACTCGGCTTCGCGGCCGAAGATGACGCTGAGGCGGCATTCGCTGACGCCGGTCGTCCCGTCGTCGCAGCCGGCTTCCGGGAACCTCCCCACCATCTCGTCCGTCAGGTCCTCCTTGTCCCAGGCGCTGCGAAGGACCAGCGTGAATTCGTAGGTGTTCATGAGATTCCACCTGCCGGGCCGAGGTCCTGCTCCCTTCCGGTGTGCGTGCAGCGGTCGACGTGCTTGCAGATTTCCCGAGCGTGCCTGAACGAGTCGCGCGGTGTGGAATAGATCGCAACCCGACAACCGTCGCGTTCCTCGTGGGAGTAGTCTGGTAGGGTGGACACCGCCCACCAACCACGAGTCGTTATTCGACCGTATATTCAACCACCGAGGTCTTAATGCCGAGGAACCGCTTTCAAGCGGGTAGGGACACGCCGGTACTCGCCTTGAATTCGTCGTTGTCGATGACCTCGCCACTCTCGTTGGTCATCTCCGCCGTGAACACGAACTCCTTTTCAAGCCCCGTGTCACGCATGTTTATGTGGATCCAGTTGGGGAAGGACCATCCGGCCTGCTCGGTGAGGTCTGGAACCGGGAGGATGACCTCCTTGCCGATCCTGGTAAGCTCGCCCGGGACTGGTGGCATAGGAAACACGAAGGACAAGTGCGGCAGCACGAGTTCTACAACGAACCTCGGACAGGGGATTCCTGACCGCCTCTGATGCCAAAGGCGGATGGTGGGGTGTCTGGCGGCTGTAAAACTTGTGGCGATGTTCCCCATGGCGAAGCCGCCGATAATTCCTTCCATGGTCGCTTGTTTCTCGATCAGCCAACGACGGACATGGCCGTATCGAAATAGCTCTCCTGGAGGAAGGATCGAGAAGCCAATCTTCACCAGTGCTCGATAAACCTCAAGCCACTTGAAGGGCTCTGCGCGGAGATGATACGAATGCTTCCCGAGTTCTTCATCCCTTTGAACGTTCCCCGAGCCAGCCTTATCGAGGATGACGAAGCAGCCTTTGCCCCGATTGAACCAGATCTGGGTGGCCTTGTCTTTCGACTTGAACTTAGGCGACCCTTGCTTACCCCTAATCCCGAGGAAGGATCGCATCGGGAGCGTCATTCGGGCAAGATGGTCCTCGAAACTGGCGCTAAAGGCCTGGTTGCACTTGTCGCACTCGTCGAAGGAGAGCAGGTATCGACTGCCCAGGCATTCCGGTATGGCATGTGACCTGTGTGAGAATTTGACGTCTGGCCGCGAGCGAAGGCAGTACCGGCAAACGCGTCCGGACGAAGGTATAGGTCGTGAATTCGTCCGTTTCGACAGGTCGATGCTCAGGACCGCCCTGTAGTTCAGCTTGAGGATCAAGCTATGGTGGGCTTGCTGAATGTCTTCTGGCGTCACGATGAGACGTCGCGACCGATGCGCGCGAGCCTGGGCTTCAAATTGAACCTGCTCGTGAGTCGGAATCACGGGTGTCTCCTCATCGGCTTGGGGTTCTCCTTCATTTTACACCAAGACGGGGTCTAGGAGACGTAGGTTCACTGCATTGGAATCGCCGGAGGCCGCCATGGACCCTATCTTCTTCGAGACCCCCGCCGCCTTCCGGGCATGGCTCGCGGAGCACCACGCCACGGCTGACTTCCTCTGGGTCGGCTTTCACAGGAAGGGCTCCCAAAGGGACGGCATCACCTGGCCCGAGTCCGTGGACGAGGCGTTGTGCTTCGGCTGGATCGACGGCGTCCGCAAGACCATCGACGCCCAGAGCTACATGATCCGTTTCACGCGACGGAAATCGGGCAGCGTCTGGAGCAACGTAAACGTGAGCCGGGTCCAGGCCCTGGATGAACTCGGGAGGATGCGGCCCGAAGGGCTCGCCGCATTCCAGGCCCGTAAGGAAGCCCGGTCGGGCATCTACTCTCACGAGCAGAAGGACGTCGACCTGCCCGAGCCCTACCAGGGGCTCCTGCGGGAGAATGCGGCGGCCTTCGGATTCCTCGAGCGCCAGGCGCCCTCGTACCGGAAGGCCGCCCTCTGGTGGGTGGCCGGCGCCAAGAAGGAAGAGACCAGGCGCAGGCGGTTCGACTCGCTGATCGAGCATTCAGCCTGGGGCGAAAAACTGCCGCACCTCCTGTGGAAGAAGGCCTCGGACTGAAGTGAGAGTTTGTTGGTACGGAGCGACCGACGAGGTCCATCAAAGGCCGGTCCCGCGCCGGTGGGAGAGACGGGCAAGTCAGTGTCAGGTCGAACGCCACGAAGGTGAGACGCAGACACCTTGAGAATCGTGCCCTGCGAGCGATTCTCCCGAAGGCGACCCTTCTGCTCTCGAAGCTGTTTTTCCGGAAAACCCGGGGATTAACACAGCCAAGCGATTCCCCGCCTCAGAGGCGGTCTTGTCGCAACGACTGAATACCAAAGATTTGTGGCTTGGCTTCGTGGCTTTCAGGAGCGACCTCTTACCCCTTCATCCTCGGCCCCGTCATCGCCGCCTCAACCGGCCGGTCGTGGGAGTTTCCCGAGATTTCCGCTGGGGGCGATCGGGTGGCAGGACGCCCCGATCGGCGGTCAGGAGTCCGCACGGCATTTGCCCGCGACTCGCACGGGCCATGGACCGTCTGACCCGCCGTCCGTGACCTCGCCGATCGGGCGGATCCGCGATCGCGAGGCCCGACCGTGGACGCTCGCTCGATCATTCGGCGGGAAGTTCACGTCTCCGCCGGGTGTGTCCTATGTTGGCTAGAGTCGGCCGCGGAACCGCGCCTGCCGAGAACCGCCGCGACTTTCACCCCAGATCTCCGCGCGTACCGACGCGCTTCTCCGAACGAGGATCGACCCTGATGTGGCGCATCGGCACGTTCGTCGACCAGTGGTTGCTGTCCGGCCGATCGATCCGGCTCGTCTCGAAGCGTAGGCCGCCGAGGCGCGCGCCGATCGGCAAGCGGCCCGAGCTGGAGGCGGTCGAAGCGCGAATCCTCCTTAGCGCGGCGGATGTCGCGATGATCCGGGCGACGCCGTTCGAAGTCCATCGACTCGCGAAGTCTTCGGTCCAGATCACCGAGGTCCACGGCGTCATGATCGGAAACCGTCGGGCCGTGCTGATGGCGACGCTCACATCGAACGGCGGACCTCTGGTCGGTCAGACGGTCGCTTTCCGGCTCGGTGATCGCATCGTCGGCCGGGCGAAGACCGACTCCCACGGTGTGGCGACGCTGACGAACGTCCAGTTCGGTCGCCTGAAGTTCAACAATTCTCTCGCCAATACGGTCGTCGCCGTCTTCAGGGGGAACGCCAACCTGAGGCCGGCCGTCCGACGCGGGGCGCTGACGATCGGTCAGGCGACCTCGACCCTGGCCGACGTGACGGGGACCGGCGTCTACGGGGGGACGGCGACGTTCTCGACCACCCTCAGCTCCAACGGCGCGGCGGTCTCCGGCAAGGTGGTCAGCTTCGTGCTCGACGGGAGGACCGTCGGCGCAGCCACGACCGACGCGAAGGGCGTGGCGACCCTTTCCGGCGTCGGCCTTGCCGGCCTGGACGCCGGGACCTACGGCATCACGGCCAGGTTCGCCGGTGACGCTGATTCCCCCCAGGCGATCGCCTCCGGCTCGCTGACGATCGCCAAGGCCGCCGCATCGATCACCCTGGGCGGCCTGTCGCGGACATACCAGGGGGCCGGCGAGGTCACGGCCACGACCTTACCGGCCGGGCTGCCGATCTCCCTCTCCTACACCGACGCCAGCGGCAACGCGGTCGCCCGGCCGGTGGGGGTGGGCGCCTATACCGTCACGGCGACGATCACCGACAAGAACTACAGCGGCACGGCCGTCGGCACATTGGTCGTCTCGCCCGCGGTGCTGAGCGTCTCCGGCGTCGTCGCCATGAACAAGACGTATGACGGAACGACCGCGGCGACGATCGACGCCGGGCATGCCGTGCTCGCGGGCCTGGCCGCGGGCGACTCGGTCGCGATCGACGCGTCGCACGTCGTGGCTAGCTTCGACGGCGCGGGCGTCGGCGTGAATCGGCCCGTCGCGATCACCGGCCTGATGCTGACCGGCCCTGACGCGAGCAACTACGTCCTCTCGAATGCGGCGACCACCGCCCTCGCCTCCATCACGCCGAAGGCCCTGACCGTCTCGGGGATCACGGCGAATGGCAAGGTCTACGACGGCACGACCGCCGCGGCTATCGACGCGAGCGGCGCGAGCCTCACCGGCGTGGTCGCGGGCGATTCCGTGGCCCTTGCCGGCCATGACGCCGTCGGATTCTTCTCCTCGAAGTCGGCGGGCGTGAACAAGACGGTGGTGATCGCCGGCCTCTCCCTCTCGGGCTCCGACGCGAGCAATTACACCATCGGCACGCCCACGGCGACCGCGACGATCGCGCCGAAGGCGCTGGCCGTCGCCGGGATCACGGCCCAGGACAAGGTCTACGACGGCGCGACCGCCGCAACGCTCGACACAACCGGCGCGAGCCTCACCGGCGTGATCGCGGGCGACTCGGTGGGGATCGACGACTCCGCCTCGATCGGAAGCTTCGCTGACAAGAACGTCGGCGGGGCCAAGACGGTGGTGATCGACGGCCTGGTCCTTACCGGGGCCGACGCCGGCAACTACGTCCCGGTCTCCACGTCGGCGACCAGCGCGAGCATCACGCCGAAGGCCCTGACCGTCTCGGGGATCACGGCGTCTGACAAGGTGTATGACGGCACGACGGCCGCCATGTTCGACGCCTCGGCCGCCTCGCTCAACGGCATGGTCGCGGGCGACGTCGTGACGATTGACGCCTCGGGCGTCTCCGCCGCGTTCGCCGACAAGAACGTCGGCAACGGCAAGGCGGTCACGGTCGCCGGCCTGGCCCTCAACGGAGTCGCCGCGAGCAACTACACCATCACGGCCCCCTCCATCACCGCCAGCATCACGCCCAGGGCGCTCGGCGTCACCGGCGTCACGGCGTACTCGAAGGTCTATAACGGCACCACGAACGCGACCTACTTCACGAATATGCCGCATGTGACCGGCGCAGTCGGCGGGGACAGCGTGACCCTCACGGGCCTGGGGGCCGCCTCGTTCGCCGATAAGAACGTCGGCAACGGCAAGGCGATCACGTTCGCCACCCCGAGCATCGGCGGGTTGGACGCGGGCAACTACACGTTCCATCCGACGATCACGGGCAACATCACGCCGGCCGAGATCACCGTCTCGGGGATCACTGCGAGTAACAAGGTCTACGACGGCACGACCGACGCTGACCTGGACCTCGGCGGCGTGTCCTACACCGGCGTCGTCGTCGGCGACGATGTGACGATCGACGATTCTTCGGCCGTCGGCCGATTCGACGACAAGAACGTCGGCGCCGGCAAGGCCGTCTCCATCGACGGGCTGACCAAGGTCGGGGCCGACGCCGGCAACTACATCTTCCAGTTCTCGCCAGGGGTCACGGCCGACGTCACGCCGAAGACCGTACACGCCAACGGTTTCACCGCGACGAATCGGGCCTACAACGGCGCCGTCGGCGTCGCGGTCGGGGCCGGGACGATCTCCCTCGACGCGAGCGACGTCGTCGTGGGCGACCAGGTCTCCTTCGATGCCTCGACGGCGGGCTCCGGCGTCGGCGTGATGGCCGACGCGAACGCCGGCGCCGGCAAGACCGTGACGATCACCGGCCTTGGACTGACCGGGGCCGACGCCGGCAACTACACGATCGTCGCGAGCACGACCGTCGACATCGCCAGGGCGACGCTCACGCTCTCGGGCGTGACGGCGAGCAAGGTTTACGACGGCACGACCGCCGCGACGCTCGACACGGACGGCGCATCGCTCTCGGGCGTGATCGGCTCGGATGATGTGATGCTGGACGCCTCGACGGCGACCGGCTCGTTCGCCGACAAGAACGTCGGCGCCGGCAAGGCGCTCACGGTCGCCGGCTTCAATCTGTCTGGCGCCGACGCGGCAAACTATACGCTCGCCGTCTCGCCGCTCATGGGAAGCATCGAATCGAGGGTGCTGCACATCGACGGCTTCACCGCGACCGACCGGACTTACGACGGAACGAGCGCCGTCAGCGTGGAGGCCGATGGGATCGGCTTCGAAATGGGTGACCTCGTTGTCGGCGACGACGTCTCCCTCGACGCCTCGTCGCTCAGCTCCATCGTCGGCGCGATGGCCAACAAGAACGCAGGCAGTAACAAGACGGTAACGATCACCGGCCTGGCAATCACCGGCGCGGACGCGGGCAACTATACCATCGTGGCAACGACCCTCGTGAACATTTCCAAGGCGACCCTCACGGTCACGGGGATCCCGAACCTCACCAAGAACTACGACGGCAACCAGTATTTCGTCTCGATCAACACGTCTGGCGCGTCGCTCAATGGGATCATCGGCGGCGACAGCGTCATGCTCAATACGTCGGGAGTGTTCGGCGTCTCCACCTCGGCGAACGTCGGCACCTGGAACGTGTTTATCAACGGTTTGGCGCTCGGCGGCATGGATGCGGGAAATTACAACTTCGGCACCGTCATCGTGAGCGGCACAATCGTCGGCCCGTGAGCCCGAGCCTCGATCGCGACGGCCCGGACGTGAGGATTCGCGGGCGGGCCGTCGCTGCAACGCCGGCGCGAGACCGTGGAGGAGCTTGTCGAGCCCCCGAGCGTCGCCTAGGTGACGATCCCTCACGCCGGCCGACCGGTGGGCGAACCGGCCCGCCGGCCGTACGAGTATCTTCGCGATGGCACGGCCGAGGTCCTGGCTTTGTTCCGTCCGGCCGACGGGTCGGTCCGGATTGAGGGTGCGTGGACGCGAGCGGTACCGCCTCGGCGGCTCCGGGGCCTATGCCCGCGGGCCTCCGCGCAGGGGCGGAAGCCGAAGTTTTGGCCACGCCCGAGCCAAGTGACCCACGAACGCCGCCAAATGAATAGTCGACAGCCTGGACGTCTCGGCGGCGATCCGCCTTCGGCCCTCCCCGATCCTTGGACGGATGATCGGCTCCATCGCTGTCACCTCGGTTCTCCGCTCCTCTGGACTACCGCCTCCTGGCAAAACCAAGTGCGGCTGTCCCGGGCGTTGGCCAGGGCTCAAACCGTGCCGAAGTAAGAAACCTGGGGAGCTGAGGGCTGATGGTTCTGATTCGAGTGGATGCGCGAGGGTGATCGGCGACGTTTCTCCGCCAGAAATCGGCGGTCGGAGGCCATCCTATGAATTAGAGAGGCCGAAGGTCTCTTGCGTGGCGATCGTCTGGAGGGCGGTCGACCAGCCGAAGGTGATCGAGAAAGGCGACGGAAAATGGCCGAACGAAGCCAATGCCGAGGGCCTGTGTTTCGATTCAAGTGTTCTGTGGTAATGAGTTTGCGTTGTTGTTGCGGTGCCTCTCTGGCTCGCGAGCGAACCCAATCAGAGCTGTCAGGTCGCGCAGCGGGGCGCGAGGGAAAGAGCATTTGGGGACGCGGGGGCGTCCCGGCGAAGGGTCGGCGGCTCGACCAGGAGCACGTGGTAGGAAGCCTGGCGAAAGTGGGCGAACGAAGCCACCGTCGCGAGCTGGATAGCGCGCGTAAGGCACGTTCAGGACGATGGTTGCGATTTTCGGAGAGCGATCGTGCGGGGGGCGAGCGAACCCAAACAGAGCCAAACGCGGGAGCGGTCTCGCCGGTCAGCGGGGTGGATGTGGCGGTGGATATCGGCGGTTTTCCCGCGTATCCGGGGATAGACGGGTCGCGTAGAATGAGGTACGTCTTCGAAGGCGAGGCACGCTCATGTCGTCCGGGGCCTCCATTCATGCGGATAGGGATCGTCAACGATTCGGTGATGGCGCGCGAGGCGCTTCGACGCGTCGTGACGTCGGCCGAGGGGCTGCAGGTGGCCTGGACGGCCCGCGACGGCGCTGAGGGGGTGGACATGGTTCGGGCCGACATGCCCGACCTCGTCCTGATGGACCTCTTCATGCCCAAGATGGACGGCGTCGACTCCACCCGGCGGATCATGAAGGAGACCCCCTGTCCCATCCTGGTGGTCACCGCCACGGTCAGTGGGCAGATCGACAAGGTCTATCAGGCCATGGGCTTCGGCGCGCTCGACGCCGTCGACACGCCCGTCCTGGGCGCCTGTGGCAACTGCTCGGGCGGGGCCGACCTTCTCAAGAAGATCCACACGATCGGCAAGCTGGTCGGCAAGTATCAGCCGAAGTGCCCGGCCTGGACGCCCCCGCTCGCACCGCCGCCGGGACAGGGGCTTGAGCCGCTCGTCGTGATTGGGGCCTCGACCGGGGGCCCGTTCGCGGTGGCGGAGGTCCTCAAGGGGCTCCCCCGCGACTGGTCGGTCGCCACGGTGATCGTCCAGCACGTCGACGCCTTCTTCGTCGCCGGCCTGGCGGACTGGCTTCGCGACCACTCCGGGCGCCGCGTTCAGCTCGTCGCCGACGGCCACAGGCCGGCCCCGGGCGACTTCCTGCTGGCCGCCACGGGGGACCACCTCGTGATGGACCCGGACGGTCGGCTTCGCTACTCGGCGGAGCCGAAGTCCGCCTGTTATCGGCCCTCGGTCGACGTCTTCTTCCAGAGCGTCGCCCGGAACCGCCCCGGCCCCGGCGCAGCGGCCCTGTTGACCGGGATGGGTCGCGACGGCGCCGAGGGGCTGCTCGCCCTGAAGCGTCGGGGGTGGCGGACCGTCGCCCAGGACGAGGCCTCGTCGGTCGTCTGGGGGATGCCCCGCGCGGCCTTTGAGATCGGCGCCGCTGAGATCGTCGCCCCGCTCGACGAGGTGGCGGACGCTCTCGTTCAGGGGCTCGCCGCCGCTCGCGCGGGGGTCTCCGTCGCCAAGTGATCGGGCCTTCGAAGCGACTCGGCCCTCGCCGGCCCCGGGCCTTTCGACCCGGAGCCTGCGAAGGCCTGTGAGGGTTTACGACGATGCCGACCCGATCAGCGGACTCGGCGGCGGAGGCGACGGCCGGCCGCCAGGCCGACCACGCCCAGTCCCAGCATGGCGATCGAGGCCGGCTCGGGGACCGCGTTGTAGGAGCCGACCAGGCCGTCGACGATCAGGCCGGTGGAGGTGTAGTTGAAGTTGCTCGTCTCAAAGGTCAGCGTGTTGGCGCCGAGCTGGAAGTACGCCGAACTCGTGATCGCAAACGATGCGAACGTGCCGAACTGCAGCAGGCCCGTGCTCAGACCCAGGGAATGACCGTTCAAAAGGACGTCCGTGATCCGATCGTCCGACGCATACTTGCCGGAGATCGAGACCGTGGAGAGGTCCGCGTTCGCCCCAATCGTGAAGGTCGTCGTGTAGTCGTAGGACGACGCGCTGCCGATCGTGGAGTACGCCGGGGAGATCCACTGGGCGGTCGACGTGTTGGGCACCCACGCCGGCGACCAGCTCGGCACGTAGATCGTGTACGGTCCGCCTCCCGCCGAGACCGTGTAATGGGGGTCGTCCGCAAAGGTCGGCAGCAGGTTGTGGGAGGCGTTCACGCCCGTGTTGAACAGGTCGGCGATCGCGATGCTCCCCGCCGCGAGGGATTCCGAGGGGGCCGTCGCCAGAGCGAGGCCGAGGGCCAGGGTCGGGATGGTCTTGGACAGCTTCATCGATGCTCACCTCTTCTGTCAGGGTCGTCCGGCTCATCCCCTGAGAGGGCGTCTCGGGCGGGCCGCCGACACGAGCCGGCGGCCGAAGGGGTTTGTGCTGCGGGCTTCGCCGTTAGGCCGCCCGACGCGCCATCCAACTGCCCGCCGCGTGGGCCCGACGCGGAGGGCTCGACTCCTAAAAACGGCTTAACATTTCAGGACGCCTCTGTTCCGACAGGTCGTCCTTTCGCCGTCGTCCGGATTATTTAGGAGGGCCTAGGTGGTGGGAAGGTCGACCGGACGATCGTTGAGCCGAATCAACGGGGAGGGACCTGCGCGTCGGTTGGCCGCCTCAATGAGGTTGGAGGGCGTGGGCCGTTGGGAACGTCGGCTCTTCACGCGTCGATTCGAGGCGTCGTCGCGAGGTTCCTGGGCGACGGACGCTGGGGCTGAGTTTCGCCGCCGGCGGTTGCGGAACCTGCGCACGGCTCTGTACAGTGGGGTTCGCCCGGCGGCGTTCGGCCGGGTCCGCGTCGCGCGGCCGGAAAACGATCGGTCTGATCAGGTCGCAGGAAACCAGAGCGGCCCCCGCGCGGGGGTTCGGAAGGGTTTATGAGCACCGACGCCCATTTCACCGAGCACAAGATCACCGTCCTCCTGATCGACGATCAGGCGATGATCGGCGAGGCCGTGCGGCGGATGCTCGCCGGCGAGTCCGACATCGAGTTCCACGCCTGCCGAGACGCCACCATCGCGCTCGACGAGGCGCTCCGGATCAAGCCCACGGTCATCCTTCAGGACCTGGTCATGCCCGACGTCGACGGCCTGACCCTGGTCAAGAACTTCCGCGCCCGGGAAGAGACCCACGACGTGCCGATGATCGTGCTCTCCACCAAGGAGGAGCCGGCCGTCAAGGCGGAGGCCTTCGCCCTGGGCGCCAACGACTACGTCGTCAAGCTCCCCGACCGCCTGGAGCTGATCGCCCGGATCCGCTACCACTCGCGGGGGTACATCGCCCTTCTTCAGAGGAACGAAGCTTACAAGGCCCTGGAAGAGAGCCAGAAGCGGCTCGCCGCCGAGGTCCGCCAGGCCGAGCGCTACGTCTACTCGCTCTTGCCCGACAAGCTGAAGAAGGGGGAGATCCTGACCGACTGGCGGTTCGTCCCCTCGGCCGAGTTGGGGGGGGACTCGTTCGGCTATCACTGGCTGGACGACGACCACTTCGCCTTCTACCTGCTGGACGTCAGCGGCCACGGCGTCGGCGCGGCGTTGCTCTCGGTCTCGGCGATGAACGCGCTGCGGTCGCAGGCCCTGCCGAACGCCGACTTCCGCAACCCCAGCCAGGTCCTCTTCGCGCTCAACAACGCCTTCCAGATGGACCAGCAGAACGGGCTCTACTTCACGATCTGGTACGGCGTCTTCCACAAGCCGACGCGGACCGTCCACTACGCGGGGGGCGGCCACCCGCCGGCCATCCTCATCGACGGCCCCTCGCGCGACGACGTCAAGCTGACGATGCTGGAGTCGAGCGGCCCGATGATCGGCGCGATGACCGACATGGAGTACGCCTCGGCCGAGGCGACCCTGGGCGCCTTCGCCAAGATCTACCTCTTCAGCGACGGCGCCTACGAGATCGAGAAGGCCGACGGCGTCCTCTGGCCCTTCTCCGAGTTCATCGCCTTCATGGGCAAAGGCCCCTTCGACGACCCGGCCGCCCCCAAGATGGACGCCCTCGTCGCCCACGACCGCGACCTCATGGGCCAGGACGACTTCGCCGACGACCTGTCGATGGTCGAGCTGACGTTTCTACCGTGAGACTCGCCGGCCGGGTTCGGTTCGTCGAGGGCGTGCCATGACGTATGATCCGGCCAGGCATCACCGACGGTCGATCCGCCTGAAGGAGGCCGACTACGCGGCGAGCGGTTCGTACTTCGTAACGATCTGCGTCCAGGATCAGGTGGACCTGTTCGGCGAGGTGGTCGACGGAGAAATGCGGCTCAACGCCGCAGGGGCCATGGTTGCGGAAACGTGGCGGGCGCTAGCCCAGAGGTTCCCGCGGGTGGCGCCCGATACATTCATCGTGATGCCGAACCATTTCCACGGGATCTTGTTCCTGGGCGGCGGCGATCCGGATTCCGACGGCGATTCGGCATCGGTAGGGGCACCCCTTGTGGGTGCCCGAATTCCGGATGCGCCAACCACGCCGGGATCGAAATCCGACGCCGATCGGGCGCCCACAAGGGGCGCCCCTACAGCCGCCCGAATTCCGGACGTCCCAACGTCGAAAAGAATCGCGGTGGGGGACGTGGTGGGGGCTTTCAAATCCTTGACGACGCTCGAATACACGCGCGGCGTCAAGGCTTTGGGCTGGGCTCGTTTCCGCGGCTCGCTTTGGCAACGGAACTATTTCGAGCACATCATCCGTGACGAGGAACCCCTGGCGGCGATTCGCGGCTACATCCTCGACAATCCGCGCCGCTGGACCTCCGACCGGGAAAACCACGACACATCGCGGGAGGAACCGAAGGCCCCGGCGTGGGTCGCCGGGGTCTCGGGCTGATCGCGGGTGAGCGGATCAGTCGTCGTCCTTGTCCTTCTTCTTTTCGGACTTCAGGTCCCCCAGCGATTCGAGGAGCCTGTCCAGCTTGGCCTCGAGGGCGTCGAGGCGTCGGTCGGCGTCGGTGGTGGGGGCGGCTTTCGTCTCAGGCTCGGGGGTGGGAGCAGGAGCGGGCTGGGCTTCGGGGGCCGGGGTCGGCCGGGGGCCGGGGCCTCGCATCATGCCGGGGCCTCGCATGCCCGGGCCGCCGGGACCGGGGCCAGGGCCGATGCGGTCGCGGAGGGGCATCGGGCGGCGGGGGCCGCGATCGCGGCTGTCGCGCTCGGACTGCTGGAGGTTGCGCTGGGCTTCGCGGAGCTGCTCCTGAAGCTCGCGGACGTGCTGGCGGGCCTTGGAGACGTCGGGGTCGTCGGCTTCGGGCTTGGTCTCTTCGGCTTCGGGCTTGAGCTTCTCGTTCAGCTCTTCCTTGGCCTTGTCGAGACCCTCGCGGAGGCGTTCGCGTTCGACGTCGTAGCGCTTGCGGAAGGCGTCGCGGGCTTCGCGGCGGGACTTGTCGAGACCTTCGCGCAGCTCTTCCTGGGCCTCGCGGAAGGCGTCGCGGGCCTCACGGTCGATCGGACCGCCTTCCTGGAAGGCGCGGTGCAGCTCGTCGCGGGCCTGTTCGAGGGCCGCCTTGAGGTCGTCGGACGAGACGTCTTCCTGTTCCAGGGCCTGGCCGACGGCCTTGGCGGCCTGGCCCAGCGCCTTGCGGATCTGGTCGGCGACCGGCTCAGCGCGACGGCCCAGGCGATCAGCGAGGTCCTGGAGGTCCTTCGCCAACTCGTCGGCGGCCTTTTCGGCGTCCTTCTCATCGACGTTGGGGGCCGGAGGGGGATCGGAGGGAGCCGGGGGCTCGGGACGCTCGCGAGGAGGGGCCTCTTGAGCGACCGCGGCGGCGATGGCCGGGCCCAGCAGAACAGCCAGGCCGAGCAGGCCGGCTCCGCTGGCCGTCATCATTGCCGCGAACGTCGAACGGGCGTACATGGTCGTCTTCTCCTGGGTGTCCAACCGTTGGGGAGCGGGGCCGACCGCTTCGGGGCGCGGAGACCCCTTCATCCGTTGTAGTGCATTCGCCAGGGCGTTTCCCTTATTATCGTCGGATTCCGCGGCGAGGGCGCGCACGACCCGTCGTTCAGGAGGCCGTTTCCGGGGCCAGGCCCATCAGCCGCTCGACGGCCAGCCCGACGTCGGGCGAGCGCATCAGCGATTCGCCGACGAGAATGGCGTGCACGCCGGCCTTCTCCAACTGGGCGACCTGGGCGTGCGAGTGGATGCCGCTCTCGCTGACGAGGAGCACGTCGTCGGGGATCTGGTCGCGGACCCGCATGGTTCGCTCCAGGTCGGTGGTGAAGGTGTGGAGGTCGCGGTTGTTGACCCCGATCAGATCCGCGCCGGCGGCCAGCACGCGGGGAAGGTTGGCCGGGTCGTGGAACTCCACCAATGCGGCCATGCCCAGCCCTCGGGCCCGCTCCAGAAGCGCGGCCATCGTGGCGTCGTCGAGGATCTCGGCGATCAAGAGGATCGCGTCGGCCCCAGCGACGCGGGCCTCGACCACCTGGTACTCGTCGATCAGGAAGTCCTTGCGCAAGAGCGGGATGGCCGTCGCGGCGCGGATCCGGGCCAGGTAGGACAGGTGGCCCTGGAAATAGGGGACGTCCGTCAACACGCTCATGCAGGCGGCGCCGTGGTCCTGGTAGGCGCGGGCGATCGCCACCGGCTCGAAGTCCTCGCGGATCACCTTCACCGACGGACTGGCCTTCTTGACCTCGGCGATCAGCGAGATCGCCCCCCGACCGTCGAGCGCGGCGCGGAAGTCGCGGACCGGAGGGGCCTCGGCGGCCTGGGCCTCAAGCTCCTCCAACGGCATGCGAAGGCGGTCGCGCGCCACCTCCCGGCGCTTCGATTGGACGATTTCGGTGAGGATGCTCGGGGGCTTCGGTCCGTTTGGATTTTCAGACATCGATCGCGTTCCGATTCGAGAATCCGTCGTTGCGATGAAAAGCGACCGCGTCGAAATGGGCAAGACGCGGGCGTGAGGGGAAGCCTGACGGTCCTGCGGAGGATTCTACAAGAAAGTTCGACTTGACGTCTTGCACAGTCGGAGAAGGCCCCGCTAAAGTCGGCTGAATCATCAGAAGACGCGAGATCAGGGCGCTTTCCTTTCCTCAAAAGTCGTCGGCTCAGTGACGGCAGGCCAGCTTAGTCGATCGCGAGGGTTCCAGCAAACAGGGATGTGATCGGGACGTCGGGCCGGGGGGCCGCCATCGCGCGGAGAGGCCTCGGGCCGAGGGCGAGATAAGGAGATCAAGATGACCACCATCGCGCATTGCCCCAACCCCTCCTGCGGACGTATCAACCACCTGGGGGACGACTCCCTGGGTCGGATCTTCCGATGCCCGCGGTGTCGGACCAAGCTCCGTCCGGTCGAGCCCTGCGTCGGCTCGGGGTCGGACTCAGGATGGACGGCGGCCGCGTCGCCCCGGTTCGGTTCCGCCAGGTCGGCGGCGAAGGGGTTTGGGGTTGGCTCCGGCTCCGGCGGGGTGGCCGTGCTGGCTCCTCCCAACTCGGCCCGATCGGCTGCGGCGATGACGGATAGCGGCGAGTTCCGCGCCGCCGCGTTCGGTCCCGGCGACTGGGACGAGCCGTGGGACCATCTGGTTGAGGAAGCCTCGGGCTTCGGATTCGCCTGGAACGAAAGTTCATACACCGTCCCCGCTTTGGGTCCGGCGGACGCCTCGCGCACAGGGGTTCTGGCGGCGATTCGCCCGGAACGGATTCCCGGCGTCGAGGGGGGCGAGCGCGGGCTGGGGCGGTTCCGAATCATGGGCCTGCTGGGCGAGGGCCGCCACGCCACGGTCTACCGCGCGTTCGACCCGACCCTGGAACGACAGGTCGCCCTCAAGCTGCTGCGTGACGAGGCCCCGCGGTCGTCGCGGGCTCAGGAGCGGTTCCTGGGAGAGGCCCGCGCCCTGGCCCGGCTGAAGCATCCCGGCATCGTCTCGATCTTCGAGGCCGGCCGCGACGGCGACCGGCTCTACCTGGCTCTCGACCTGATCGAGGGCCGCAGCCTGGACGTGGTGCTCGCCGAGGGTCGGCCGGCCCCCCGTCGCGCCGCGGAGATCGTGGCCGACCTGGCCGAGGCCCTGGCGTACGCCCACGGTCTGGGGATCGTTCATCGCGACGTCAAGCCGGCGAACGTCCGGATCGACGCCCGGGGCGGCGTCCACCTGATGGACTTCGGCATCGCCTACCGCCCGGATTCGCCCGACCCGGCCGCGGCCGACGCCCTCGACGTGATCATCGGCACGCCGGCGTACCTCGCCCCCGAACAGGTGGGCGAAGGCCGAGGCGAGGTCCTCCCGGCCAGCGACCAGTACAGCCTGGGCGCCTTGCTGTTCGAGCTGCTTTGCGGCCGGCCGCCGTTCGAGGGCGGTCCCGCGGCGGTCATGGCCCAGGCCGCCGCCGCCGTCGAGCCCCCCTGCCCCTCGACCGTGGACCCGCGCGTGCCGCGTCCCCTGGCCGAGGTTTGCCGCAGGGCGACCGCCCGTCGGCCCGAACACCGATACGCCTCGTGCCAGGACTTCGCCGACGACCTTCGCCGCTGGCTCCGCGGCGAACGCCCTCAAGGCCGTCGCCGCGCCTGGTTTTCCTGAAATCGTCGTTGCATGACGGGCGTTGCGACGGCCGTTCGGCCGGTTCGCAGCCCCCGGGAGTTGCGCGGTCGGGCTCCGATCTGGGAGTCCGGCGGCGGACCTGGATACAATCCGTAAGGAAAAAGTTGCCGGACCAGCCTCCATCGTCGATGTTTCTGGCAAGGAGGATGCATCGCTATGCTGACCGTAAAGGGTCGGCCGGTATCCATGGATCAGGATGCGAAGTTGCCCCGACTCCTGATCGTTGACGATTCTGATTTCGAACGCGGTTTCATCGCCCGCTTGCTCGCCGGATTCGAGGGCCTGACCGTTGAATTCGCCTCCAGCGGCGCCGAAGCGCTGGAGGTCGTTCAAGCCGACGCCCCGGATCTGATTTTGACCGATCTGGTTATGCCCGGGGTCGATGGTCTGGAGTTGGTCCGTCGGATTCGAGGGCCCCATCCCGGTCTGCCCATCATTCTGATGACCGCTTTTGGGGGCGAGGACGAAGCCGTTGCCGCTCTTCGCGCCGGAGCCGCGGACTATCTGACCAAGTCCCGTCTGGAGAAAGACCTCGTGCCCACGTTGCGTCGCGCCCTGGACGCATTCCGCGTCGATCGCCGTCGCCAGGGCTTGAACCGTCGCCTTCGGTCGCGAACGTCCGAGTACGAGCTGGGCTGCGAACCCGACCTCGTCTGGACCCTCGGCCACGTCCTGGTCGAGGAGGTCGCCGCCCTCGGCTTGCTCGAACATCCCGAGCGCATTCGGCTGCACGTCGCCTTGCAAGAAGCTCTGGCCAACGCGCTCTACCACGGCAACCTGGAGTTGGACTCCGAACTCCGGCAGGAGGACGAGACCGTCTTTTACCTGCTGGGAGAGACCCGGCGGGTGCAGGAGCCCTATCGATCGCGCCGGCTTCGCGTAAAGGCGGCGCTCGACCATCATTCCGCCGTCTTCGTCATCGCCGACGACGGGCCCGGCTTCGACCACGGCCGCCTGACTCGCCCCGTCGCGGACGAGGACCTCGCCCGCATCGGCGGCCGGGGTCTGCTGCTGATGCGGACGTTCATGGACGAGGTGAAATACAACGCCCGGGGGAACGTCGTCACCCTGGTCAAACGGCTGGGGCCTCGGCCGGCGCATGACGAGGCGAGCCGTACCGGCGGATCCTAGAGCGCCGACCGCTTGAATTGCACACGGCGGAGGAGAAAGGGGACTGGCTCCCGGCGCGAACGCCTCGGCCCTTGGTATCGACCTGGCGGCCGGGTGCCTGTCCCCTTTCTCCGGGCATCCCCGAGGCCGCTTCGGAGTCAAGGGGGACAGGCACCTCCGCTGCGCTGCGGAGCCAGTCCCCCTTGACTCCTCCGCTCCGTGTGCAACCCGATCGTTCGTTGCTCTAGATAGGTGATAGGTCCCCTCTCCCGACGGGAGAAGGGACCTGAGGGTTGCCGGCTCCCGGGGTCGGTCAGGCCGGCAACGAATCGTCGGCCTGAGGTTCGATCTCGGCGGCGGCGACGGTGAGTTCGGCCGGGGCGTCGGCTTCGATGAAGTCGTTGAAGGGCTCTTCGATGGCTTCGTGGAGCTTCTGCTTGGTCGGGTCGCCCATGGCTTCGGGCCAGATGTAGAAGCCGCCCTTCCACGACGGGGGGATCTCCCAGGTGCCCCAGATCCCCTTGCCTTCGTTATAACCCTGGTAGGCGACGTCGTGCTTGCCGATGAACCGTTTGGTCCACCAGCACTTGCCGTCCTCGACCTGATACTTGCCTCGGATGATGAAGTCGCCGATCATGTCGCGGCCTTCGCCGGTGATGACGCCGCGTTTGAAGGTCAGGCGCAGCTCCATCCCGTGCTTGCCGGGGGGGAGTTCAGCCTGGAGGAAATAGCCGACCCAGGGCCCGGAAGGGAACCGCGAGTCGGTCTCCAGTTCGAGGTCGTTTTCGTCCGGCGTCGGCTTCCGGGTGCGGGGGTCGCTGCTCATGATCGGGGCATCCTCGTTGCGTGCAAGGCAAGGCCGGGCGAATCGTGCTCGGGGCGTAGCGCCCACCTCCGTCCGTGCAAGGTTCGGGCCGTAAGGGGGCGTCGCGGGGGAGTCGGCCGGGGGACGGTTGCCCCGACGTCGTCCGCGTCCCTATCATTTTAGTCGGTCGTACACCCGCGATAAGGTGCGATCCCGACGGATCGCGCGGGATTTCCACGGCCTCGGTTTGGCGGGCCGGCGATGCACGAGCCGACGGGCGTCCACCTCCCCGACGTCAACGTCCCTCACCCCGCGCGGGCGGTGGCGAGGGTTAGCGTGCGCGTGCGGGGGACTTCGGGCGCAGACGACCACTACGACTGGGTGGCCGTCGAGGAGCCGCTGGAGATCCGAGTCGCCGGCCCCGACCAGGAGCCGGTGAGCGTCGCCGTGACGATGCGGACGCCCGGCAGCGACGTTGAACTCGCCGTCGGCTTCCTCTACACCGAGGGGCTCATCGACCGGGACGACCGGATCTCAACCTCCGACGCACCCGCGCCGTGGCACTCGCAGGTCGTCTCGATCGCACTGGCGCGGCCGTTCGACGGCTCGGCCCTGAAGCGGAACTTCTTCGCCTCGTCCAGTTGCGGCGTCTGCGGCAAGGCGACGCTCGACCAGGCGTTCATTCGTTGCGGCGCCGTCGCGCCGGGGCCGGTCGTGCGGGCCTCGACGCTCGCCGGTCTGCCCGACGCCCTTCGCCCCGCCCAGCGCGGGTTCGACCGGACCGGGGGCCTGCACGCCGCCGGCCTGTTCGACGCCGACGGCCGCCTGCTGGCCGTCCGCGAGGATGTGGGACGGCACAACGCCGTCGACAAGATCGTCGGCCGGGCGTTTCTCGACGGCGGGCTGCCGCTGTCGGACCGGATTCTGCTGGCCTCTGGTCGCGCGGGGTTCGAGATCCTGCAAAAGGCGGCCGTCGCCGGCGTGCCGATCGTCTGCGCCGTGTCGGCTCCGTCGAGCCTGGCGGTGGAGACGGCCGACCGACTGGGGATCACCCTGGTCGGCTTCCTCCGCGGCGACCGATTCAATATTTATACAAACCCCGGGCGCATCGACGTCGGGGCCTGAGCCGAGCGAGCCTCTCCAATTTCGACGACGGGAGACGATCATGGCCGAACACGAAGCGACGTCGCCGGAAGCGACTGAGGCTGTCAACGAGGACGCATCCTCGACTTCGGAGCCTGCGTCCCCCTCCTCCTCTTCGCCCTTGCCCGTCGAACTGGCGACGGTGGACGTTCAGCCTTACCACCACGCGGCGGCGGGGTTCGGCGCGATCGTCAACTCGATGAAGAAGGCGCTCCCGCAGATGGGGCCGCTGCGGTCGGCCGACATGTTCCTGAAGATCAACCAGGTGAAGGGCTTCGACTGCCCAAGCTGCGCCTGGACGGAGTCGGGGTCGGACCGTCGCGAGACGTTCGAGTTCTGCGAGAACGGCGTCAAGGCGGTCTCGGCTGAGGCGACGGTCTGGCGGGTCCGCCCGGCCTTCTTCCGGAAGTGGTCGGTGCCGCAGCTTCGGGAGCACGACGACCACTGGCTGGAGAACCAGGGCCGCTTGACGCAGCCGATGCACCTCGCCTCAGGGGCCGACCATTACGAGCCGATCTCGTGGGAGGACGCCTTCGCTCTGATCGGTCGCGAACTGAAGGGGCTGGGGTCGCCGAACGAGGCGGTCTTCTACACTTCGGGCCGCACCAGCAACGAGGCCGCGTTCCTGTACCAGTTGTTCGCCCGCCTGTTCGGCACCAACAACCTGCCGGACTGCTCGAACATGTGCCACGAGTCGACGAGCTTTGGGCTCCAGGAGCAGCTTGGGGTCGGCAAGGGGATGGTGACGCTCGACGATTTCGAGCTGGCCGACGCCATGTTCCTCTTCGGTCACAATCCGGGGACGAACCACCCTCGGATGCTGACGACCCTCGCCAACGCCGCCGAACGCGGCTGCAAGATCGTGGCCGTCAACCCCCTGCGCGAGCGTGGGCTGGAGCGGTTCGCGCACCCGCAGCACCCCATCGACATGCTCAAGGGAGGCCGGTCGATCGCCTCGATGTACATCCCGGTGCGGATCGGCGGCGACCTCGCGCTGTTGAAGGGGATCATGAAGGAGATTGTCGACGCCGAGCGTCGGAATCCCGGCCAGGTGCTCGACCTGCCGTTCATCCGCGACCACACGTCGGGCTTCGACGAGTTCGCCGCCGACCTGGACGCGACCTCGTGGGACGCGATCGTCGCATCCTCGGGCGTCGGCCGCGAGATGATCCGCGCGGCGGCCGACGTGTACGCGAAGGCCGACCGCGTGATCGCCTGCTGGGGGATGGGGATCACCCAGCATCGCTGGGGCGTGGCGAACGTCCAGGCGATCGGCGACCTGCTTCTGCTCCGGGGCAACATCGGCCGCCCGGGTGCGGGGGCCTGTCCGGTCCGGGGGCACAGCAACGTACAGGGCGATCGGACGATGGGGATCTTTGAGCGTCCCTCGGCCGGGTTCCTGGACCGGCTTGGCAAGGTCTTCGGCTTCGAGCCTCCGCGCGAGCACGGTTACAGCGTGGTCGAGGCGATCAAGGCGATGCACGAGGGGAAGGTCGGCGTCTTCTTCGCGATGGGGGGGAACTTCGCGGTCGCGTCGCCCGACACCGCCTACACGGCCGAGGCCCTCTCGCGATGCCGGCTGACGGTCTCCGTGGCCACCAAGCTGAATCGAGGCCATCTGACGGTCGGCCGCGAGGCCCTGATCCTCCCCTGTCTCGGCCGCACCGAGCTGGACGTGCAGGCGTCCGGCACTCAGTTCGTCACGGTGGAGGATTCGATGTCGGTGATCCACGCCTCGCACGGGAGCCTGAAGCCGGGCTCGCCGATGCTCCGGAGCGAGCCGTGGATCGTCACTCGCCTGGCCATGGCGGCGCTAGGGGCGTCGTCGCCCGTCGACTGGGAATCGCTGGCCGACGACTACGACCGGATCCGCGACCTGATCGAAAAGACGGTCCCCGGCTTCCACGAGTATAACGAGCGCGTCCGTCATCCCGGCGGCTTCACGCTGGTCAACCCGGCGGCGGAGCGACGGTTCGTCACGGCGACGGGCAAGGCCCGGTTCATGGCCCATCCAATCCCGGCCGACCCCTGCGGCCCCGGCCGCCTGCTGCTGGCGACGATCCGCAGCCACGACCAGTTCAACACCACGATCTACGGCTACGACGACCGCTATCGAGGCGTCTACAACACGCGCCGAATCGTCTTCATGAACGCCCGCGACGTCGACCGCCTGGGCCTGGTCGACCGCCAGGTCGTCGACATCCTCGGCGAACACAAGGGCGAGACCCGCGTCTGCCCCCGGTTCATCGTCGTCGCCCACGACGTCCCCGAAGGCTCCTGCGCCGCCTACTACCCCGAGACCAACCCCCTCGTCCCCCTCGACGACGTCGACGCCCGCAGCCTGACCCCCTCGTCCAAGTCGGTCGTCGTCCGCATCGTGGCGACACGGCATGGGAAGAGCGTTTGAGCGAGGCTTTTATGTTCTGTAAGTCGTTTTCATTCATCGATTTGCCGCTGGTTTATTGGGCGTGTTGACTTACAGCAAGTTCGTGCCTATCCTAATTGATGTGACGAGTTTCGAACCGTCGAGGAAGGCCCTGTCTGTATGCTGAGCCCTGAAGAGCATGCTCTCGTCTGCAAGTCAATATGTGCAGGCATCAGCAACTGCTTCTTTTGGGATGAAGGGGCGGCCCTTCGAGTCAGGAACGATCCCGACCTCAAGGGGCTGACTCCGAGATTTATCCGGGAAGCGGTCCGCGATTATGTTCGCGAAACCGGCGATCACGTCGTCGTCGAGGTCGTTGAGACTCGCGAACGTTGGCGGGACGATTTCAAATTTTACTACAAAGTTATATTGCCCGTGGATGAGTTCCTGTACGGGATCTTCGTTGAGATGAGGCTGACGGATAACGATCCGGACGTACCAATGGTGCTGATCGTCAACGCCCATCCCCAGCGCAAATGAGGGCTAGTTTATGTCTTCCGCGCTTCGACGATGTATGAACTGCCGCGAACGCCAGATGCGTCGTACGACGATTGATCGTTACGAGACGACTGTTGATCACGACGGCCGGAGTTACTCGTTGACATTGAAGGATTTCGAGGTCCTTCAGTGTGCGAACTGCGGCGCGATCGCCCTCGACGACTCGGCCGATGATCGGATCAGCGCGGCGCTTCGCGAGGCGGCCGGCCTCCTTCAACCAGCCGAGATCGTCGAGAACCGTAAGCGCCTTGGGCTCACCCAGAAGCAACTGGCCTATCATCTTCGGATCGCCGAATCGACGCTTTCCCGCTGGGAAACGGGGGGCCAAATCCAGCAGCGCGCGATGGACGCCTTGCTGAGGGTCTTCTTTGAGAGCCCCCACGCGCGTTCGATCCTGGGAGCGTCGGAACGATCCGAGCCACTTCAAGTCGCCGTCGCCGACGATTGATCGGCTTCCCGTTGTTCAACGAGTTCGGCGCATGCTGCCCCCACCAGGCCTATTGAGCGTGAACTATCTCGCCTTCGCCCGCCAGGTCCGTGAACTCCACCGCCTGGAAGTCGCCGGCCTGGGCGATTCCGCAGAGGCCGACGCCGTTCGCGAGGCTTCCGACGCCCCCTGGTACGCACTCACCAAGGACGAGAAGGATCGGGCGGGCTGCCTTTCGGGCGACCTGTATTCCATCTCCGACCCCGTCCCTGACAGGAGGGCGGTCGGCCCGCTGTTCGAGGCGCGTCTGACCGTCGTCAACGAAGCCTGCGGACGTGGCGACTGGGACGGTGTGCTGGCCCTCTTGAGGGATTGGGAATCAGACTTCCCTCCGCACATGCTGGCTCATCTGCGCGGAACAGCCTGGCAGGGTCTGGGCGATGTGGAGTCGGCTGCCCTGTTCTTCGAACACGCGCGGCGTCTGCGAGAAGCGGCCGGCGATGATCGATCCGCATGAAAGCTCGATCCGAGACGGTCGCTTCGATCCCGTTCATGGCATCGATTCTGCATTTGGAGATTAGCGCCCTTTCATTGGGCGGGCGGGCCGATCAGGAGGCCCGTCCTTCTCTCCACCTCTCCAACAAAGGAGTGCGGAAATCATGGCGGAATCGACCAAGCATTCGGGCGTCGAGGCTCATCAGCTGGCGGCGGCGCATCACCATGCGGCGGCGCATCATCATGAGCAGGCGGCGCATCACCATGCCCACGGCGAGCACGAGCACGCCAAGAAGCATGCGACGACGGCCCACGAGCACAGCGAGCATAGCCACAAGCATTCGAAGACCGCGCACGGTCATTCTCATAAATGATTGAAGGGAGGCCGGCGGCGACTTTGGTCGCCGCCGGCTTTGCCTTCGCGGCTTATCGTCCCCCGTTGACGAAGTAGCCGTGCATTCCCACGCCGATCCAGACGGCGGCGGCGGTGCTCAGCGACAGGGCGATCGCCCCGATGCGGCGGGTCCGCTTGATCTGCCACCACATGATGATGCCCGAGAGGCCCCAGAAGACCATCAGGAAGGCCATGCAGTCCACGATCAACGCCCAGATCCAGCGCTGGCCGAACTCCGACGGATAGCCGTGGATCGTGTGCAGCCGGAGCAGGAACCGGCGGGTGGTCAACTCGGCCTGCGAGGCGGGATCGTCGATCGACCGGCCGGCGACGGCGCCGGTCTCCTGGCTCCAGTTCGCCAGCCAGGGACGCCCTTCGGCCTCCATCTGGAACGACAGCGGGGCGACGCGAAGGTCGGCCACCGTGGCCCCAGTCAGGCCGACGCGAGCCAGCACCGTCGGCAGCGCTTCGCGGATCTCCTCCAGCGGCAGGCCGTCGATCGACAGGCCAGTGGTTGCGAAGGGAGCCGGCGGCCCCTCGGCACCCCGTCCTCCAGGACCGCCTTCGCCGCGCCCGCGGCCTCCGAAGCCGCCCTCGCCGCCTCGGCCTCCTTCACCGCGTCCCCGGCCTTCAGCTCCCCCCTCGCCACGTCCGCGTCCCGTGCCGCCCTCGCCGCCGCGTCCTTCGGCTCCCGCTTCGCCGCGGCCGCGGCCCATGCCGCCCTCGCCGCGACCTTCGAAGCCACCCTCGCCGCCGCGTCCCCCTCCGCGACGGGCTCCCTTCGCTTCAGGGCCGCCCATGCCGCCTTCGACGGCCGCGCCGGCGGGGGTCAGTCGGATCATGCCGCCGTTGCCGTCGCCGTCGATGGAGACCGTGTAGAACTTGCCGTCGGCTCCTTTGACGCTCGCGCTCACGCCGCCGCGCTCGAACCGCGCGGCCTCGGGCTTGAGCAGCCGGTACGACGCCCCCTCCTTCTTCGCGTTCAGGGCGGCCACCACCTTCGAGGCGAGTTCAACCGGCGCGGGGAGCTTCTCCAGCGCCGTCCCCTTCATCTGGTCACGGCCGAACTGGATCATCGTCTGATCCGAAAAGGCCCCCGGGTGGTTGAACAGGAAGGCCGTCACCCCGTAAAGCAGCACCCAGGGATACAGCAGCAGCCCCGCATACAGGTGCGACCTCCGCACCACCATCAACGCGTCCCGCCCCCAGGCTCGCGACTTCGCCTCGGGAGCCGCCGCCTCCGCCTGCGCCGCTCGCTCGGCCGCCGCCCGAGCCATCGCCAGCGCCGGACTGACCTTCCTCGGCGACTCTTCTTCCCCGACGCCCTCGACCTCGATCACCTCGCTCGCCTCGTCGACGCTCGGCTCCGCAACCTCGCGGTACGCTTGATCCATGGGGGTCGTCTCAGAATGTTTTCATGGTGGTGTTGAGACTCAGTCTCAGTTGAGGTCTCGACTATATCCGAGCGTGAGGTCCCCGGTCAATCGTTTGGGATGGGGGAATCGGCGGTCGCTCGGGCCTTTCAGATCAGCTCGGCGATCGGCTCGTTCTCGGGGGGGAGGATGTTGACGGGGCGGTTGCCCTTGTCGTGGAGGACGGCGTGGGGGTCGAGGCCGAGGTTGTGGTAGACGGTGGCCAGGACGTCGCGGAAGTGGACGGGGCGAGCGGCGGCGTGGGCTCCGATCTTGTCGGTCGAGCCGATCACCTGGCCGACCTTCATGCCGCCGCCGGCGAGGATCGCCGAGTTCACGGGGGCCCAGTGGTCGCGGCCGGCCTGGGCGTTGATCTTCGGCGTCCGGCCGAACTCGCCCCAGACGACTAGCGTGCAATCGCGGTCGAGGCCCCGCGCGTGGAGGTCCTGCACCAGGGCGGAGACTCCCTGATCGAAGAGCGGCATCACGTTGCGCAGGTGGTTGAAGTTGTTGCCGTGGGTGTCCCAGAAGCCGTATGAGAGGGTCACGCAGCGTGCGCCGGCCTCGACGAGTCGCCGGGCGATGAGGAACTGGTCGTTCCACATGGGGCCGCCGTCGCCCAGGTGCTTGGGCGAGCCGATGCCGTAGCGGGCGCGGAGGGTCGGGTCCTCGCGCTCGACGTCGAGGGCCTTCGCCAGGGCGTCGGACGTGAGCACGTCGAACGCCTGCTTGTAGCACGAGCCCATTCCTTCGACGGCCGAGCCGTCGACGGAGTTGCGAAAGGCGTCGAACCGGCCGAGGAGGTCGCGACGGCCGGCGAAGCGGTCGGGGGCCATGTCGGCGGGAGGTTTCAGGAGGGCCAGATCGTCCCCCTCCATCTTCGCCCCCTTGTGCGACGTGCCGGCCATCCCCGGGCCGGGCGTGTTATAAGGGCGGTGCTGCATCACCGGGGCCAGGTCGACGAACGGCGGGACCACGGGGTTCACCGGCCCCTGGATCTTCGAAACGATCGACCCGAAGTGCGGCCTCCCCTCGCGCTGGGAGATCCCCATGGGGAAGCCGGTCATGCTCTGGAAGCTGGAGTGCTCGTCCACCTGGCCGACCAGCGACCGGATGATCGCGACCTTGTCCATGATCGCGGCCGTGCGGGGCATCAACTCGCTGAGGAAGACGCCGGGGAGGCTCGTCGCGATGGGCTTGAACTCGCCCCGGACGCCTTCGGGGGCGTCGGGCTTGGGGTCGACGGTGTCCTGATGGGCCAGCCCGCCCGTCAGGTAGATCATGATGACCGACTTGCGAGCGTCGAGCGCGGAATCGCCGCGAGCCCCCGCCGCGAACATCTGCGGCAGCGAGAGCCCCCCCATCGCCAGCCCGCCAACCTGGATGAACGAGCGCCGCGACATCCCGTCGCAATACCGCCCTTTCCCGCCCGGTCCCCAGAGAGTCAACATCGACCTCGCCTCCCTCTGTCCGACGATTGTTTAACAACAGTCTAGCGGCCGAACGTCCCCGGAGCAAGCCGGCGCGGTTTGTAAACGACGCCCGTCGGCGCTTTCGGATTCGAGAACAATTCCGGTCCGGAACACGCCCGAGAGCCTGAGATCGATTCGATCCCATTCAGACGTCCCGAATTGAGTCCTCTGGACGGCCGCAGTCGACGGCGTCGAATTCGGTTTTTTCTTGACCGGTGTCGGCGGCGAGAGTGAAATTCCGTTAATCGTTTGATGTTAGTGGTTTTTGGACGTTTTTGGTTCCAGGTCGTTTAACTGATCTCTGTTTGGGGGTTGGATTATGAGCAACCAACGTCGTTTCGGAAATTCTCGTCCGCCCGGAGATCGTCCGCATCCGATTCGACAGGCCCACGCAGGCGGCAACGAACGCTTTTTCAAGCTGCCTGCACCCACGGGGGCCCCGCCCTACCGGATGGACTTGGCCGACGCCATCGGCACGACGAAGACGGACGCCATCACGAGGTCCGGGCGTCTCGTCTTCCACATGGTCGGGGATACGGGCGGCGTCAAGGATCCGGTCCCGCAGACGATCGTGGCGAGCAAGCTGGAGGCTCAGCTTCAGGGGGACGCCGCGTCGCAGACGCCGACCTTCTTCTATCATCTGGGGGACGTGGTCTACTTCAACGGCGAGGCCGGCCAGTATTTCTCCCAGTTCTATCACCCTTACGAATTCTACGACGCGCCGATTCTCGCCATCCCGGGCAACCACGACGGTTTCGCGCTCGATGAGACGCGGGAGCCCTCGCTCGCTGCGTTCATGAGGAACTTTTGCAGCCCATCGCCGGTGATCACGCCTGATAACCAGGACACCGTCCGCCATGCGATGACCCAGCCGAACTGCTATTTCACCCTTGAGGCTCCATTTCTGACGCTGATCGGCCTCTACAGCAACGTGCCGGAAGGCGGCGAGATCCACAAAGATCAGATCGATTGGTTCGTCGACGAGTTGAAGGCCGCCCCCACCGACAAGGCGCTCATCGTGGCCGTGCATCATCCGGTCTTTTCGTTCGACGCGTTCCACAGCGGCAGCGAGAAGATGCGCCAGATCCTCGACGACGCCTTCGCCGCCTCGGGCAGGCATGCCGACGCTGTCTTTACGGGCCACGTCCACAACTATCAGCGGTTCACCAGGCGGGTGGCCGGGCGTGACGTCCCGTACATCGTGGCTGGCGCGGGCGGTTACCACAACCTTCACAGGATGCAGAAAGCCTCCGACGGCGGATCGCTGCAAGTACCGCTCGTCGTACCCGAGGAGCATCTCACGCTCGAGGATTATTTCGACGACCGCTTTGGTTTCCTCAAGGTGATGGTCGACGCCCAGAACCTCTCCGCGGAATACTACACGGTTCCGCGCCCGCAAGAGGCGTGGAGCCATCCCGAAGATCGCTACGATTCGTTCACCCTGGATTGGAAGAACGGTCGTCTCGTCCCTCGGCATCCCTGAGGTCGACGCTGGCTGTCGCCGGTTTGCTCGTCGCCGACTGCTGGCGCCGTTCGCGACGATCCGGCAGACGGCTTGAGCGCACCCGGGGGGAACAAGGCGTCGAGGGACAGCCGGTGGGGCCGTCATCGAGGCCTTGATCCGCGCGCGTCCGGGAGGGGTGCGTCAACCACGAGTCCGGCTGGATCGTCACTCGCGCGGTACGGGCCCTGGCTCGTCCGGGGATTCGACCGCGCGCTTGAGTCGGCCGAAGGCATGAGCCAGGTCCGGGAGTTGATAGTGGGCGTTGAGCCCGCTGGGGTTGGGCAGCACCCAGAGCCGTGCGCCGGCGAGTGCGTCCGGCTGTCGCCCGAGGGTTGCATGTCGGCGACCGAACGCCGATCGATAGGCCGTCACCCCCAGCACCGCGACGAAGGCCGGATGGTATCGCCGGATCTTCGCCTCCAGAATCTCGCCCCCTGCGACGAGTTCCTCGGTGGTTAGCTCGTCGGCCGCGGCGGTCGCCCGGGCCACGAGGTTCGTGATCCCCAGGCCGAGGCCGAGCAACTGGCGCTGTTCGGAGGGATGCAGGAGCCGGTCGGTGAAGCCGGCCGCGTGCAGGGTCGGCCAGAAGCGGTTGCCCGGACGGGCGAAGTGGTGGCCGACCGCCGCGGAGTAAAGGCTGGGATTGATCCCGCAGAACAGGATGTCCAGGTCCGGCGCGATCAGGTCGGGCAACGTCTTGCCGTACGCCGCCGCGACTTCCTCTCGCGTCGGCCGTCCGTCCCTCGGTTTCGACCCGTCTGACCTCGCGGGCATCTCCGATTCCCCAATCAGAAAGGCGATGGGCGTCAATCCAGGGAGGAAGCCGCGCCCGCGGGCGACGCTTCCCCTGACGTCCTCGTCGGCGCGAGCGTCGGCCGGGAGTAAGATCGATCATGACGACGCGATCGATCGTTGGGGAGGGTTGGCCAGGAAGGAGCACGCCGATGTCGAAGGAAGACCCGATCCATCGCGCGGCCGCCGAGGGCTTCGCCCAGGGGGCGGAGGCTTACATGCGAGGGCGGCCGGATTACCCGGCGGAGGTCGTCGGCTGGCTCCGGGATCGGCTGAGGCTCGGTCCGGAGGCGACCGTCGTGGAGCTGGGGGCGGGGACGGGGAAATTCACCCCGCGCCTGCTGGAGACGGGCGCGAAGGTGGTCGCCGTCGAGCCGGTCGCGCCCATGCTCGCGAAGTTGACCGCCGCGTGGCCGCAAGTTGAGGCTCGCAGCGGGTCGGCGACCTCGATCCCGCTCGGCGACGAATCGGCCGACGCCGTCGTCTGCGCCCAGTCGTTCCACTGGTTCGCGACGCCGGAGGCGCTGGCGGAGATTCGCCGCGTCCTCAAGCCGGGGGGACGGCTCGGGCTGGTCTGGAACGTCAAGGACTCCCGCGTCGACTGGGTGGCGAAACTCGATCGGATCGTCGAACGCCACGAGGGAGGCGCACCTCAGTATCGGACCGGCGCGTGGCGCAGGGCCTTCCCGGCGCGGGGATTCGGCCCCCTGCATGAGGACCGCTTCCCCCACGGCCATACCGGGCCTCCCGAGGTCGTCGTCCTGGATCGCGTGCGGTCGACCAGCTACATCGCCGCCCTCCCCTCCAAGGAGCGGGCGAAGGTCGAAGACGAGGTGCGAGCCTTGATCGCGGAAGAGTTCCCCAACGCGGAACGGGTGGCCGTCCCCTACGAAACGAACGCCTTCTGGACCGAGAAAGGGGAGTGAGCCGCGTCAAGGCGGTCGAAGGGTCGACGGTCCGACCGCTACGGGTTTGCGCCCTCGCCGATCGGCCTGGACGACATCACGTCGGAGACGAGCCGGAAGGGATCCGCCGAGAGGGCTTGCGGCCCGCGCAGGGGACGGTCGAGCACGACGATCAGGCCGATCACCGTGGCGATGAAGAAGGCGAGGATCCCCCCGAGCAAAAGGACGTTCATGAATCGAAGGTCGAACAGGTAGATGAACAGGATGTTGATCGCGGCGCCGATGATCACCACGTACCACAGCACGCCCGGCAGCCCGATCGTCACGCTGTAGAGCCGCGTGCGGCGGAAGCTCCTGGCGACCTCCAGAAGGTCCAGGACCTTCTCGTGCAGGATCGTCTCACGCTCGTTCGTCGGCGTGAAGGTGCGGAGCCGCTTCAAGAGCTTGCGAAGAGCGTTGGATCCGGCCGTGGGGATGCGGCCCGCCTGCTGTTCGGGCCAGTCCTCTTCGATGGTGACCCGGAGGTACTCCTGAAGGTCGCTCTTGATGTTGGAGGCGAGCTCGACCGGATAGACGTCCTCGAATTCATCGAGGAGCCCCGCCCATGTGAGGGCCTCGCCGGCGACGCTGTCGCCGACGTCGGAACGGTTCTGATAGGCGGCCACGGCGAGAAGTCCGAGAAGCAACCCGTAGAAGACGCCGAAGCACGAAAGCGCCGCACTGACGAGCCCGTTCCACTCCGGCTGCTTGAGAGCGAGGAGCCGCAGGAGCGGCCGGATCAGAATCGCTCCCAGCCAGGTTCCCCCAACGAACACCACCATCATCAGGAGCATGATCGTCCCGACGTGATGGTCGAACAGCCAGTCTGGCATCGCTGCGGGTCCTGCATGCGGATCGAGCCGCGTCGCCGTCGGGCACCCTCGCCGTTGGCCGGGCACCTAAGGGAGAGTAACGCCGAGGCGGCGAGGAGTCCATGCCCCGCCCGAAGTCGTCGTCCTGGATCGTGGGGACGGACCGGCGGTCGGGTCGCGATGCGGTCTCCGATCACAGAGAAGCAGGCTCCCAAAGTGAATCAGACGACCGCCCCTTGCGAGACGGCCGTCCGATGGACCGAGGGGGAAGGCGATGCAGCGTCGACGGCCGCGGGGCGGTCACTTCAGGTTGATTTCGATCGGCGTCTGCCCCTTGGCGACGGTCGCCTCCACGCCTGAGGTCGCGGCGTCGCTGTACTTCTTGGGGACGAGGTCCTTGGTCGGCTTGTAGCCGGGAGAGGAGCCCGGCATCACGTCGACCGGCTGGTTGTTGGCGACGACTCGCACCCGGTGGTGGCCGAGCACGGCTCCGTCGCCCTCTCCGAAGGTGCTCAGGCCGAAGGTGCCGTCGGATTTGATGGCGCCCGACGCCGTGTGACCGCCGTCGGAGACGAAGCTGATCGTCCCGGAGTCCAGCGGCTTGCCCTTGTAAGAGACGGTGCCCGTGACGGGGGTCGTCTCGGGATGTTCGACGTCGGTCCCGCCGCAGCCCGGCCCCGCCGCGAGGCCGAGAGAGCATGCGATGGCGAACGCGACGGGCCTGCGCCATTTCGCTTTCATCGTGGTGGTCCTCGTGAGGATCGGCGTCCCGGGTCAGTAAGCGTCGGAGCTGACGACCTCGCCGGCCGCCCTCGTGGAGAGCGCCCAGTAGACGGGAGGCGCGATCGACTCTTTGAGGAATCGGACGGAGCCGTCGGCGAAGCCCACGTTGATGCCGCCGGGGTGCTTGCTTCGGAAACCGAAGCAGTAGGCCCAGTTCGCGCGATCGAGGTTCGCCTTCTGGTTCATCGGGATGCTGGTGACGGCCACCGACGAGTTGCTCTCGGACCAGGCGTTCCAGTTGCAGGTGTTGGGGAGGGCTTCTCCGGCGAGCATCGTGTTGCTTGTACCGTCGACGACGCCCGCGATGGTGACGGCCATCTGGGCCCGCCAGAACATGCCTCGGGCCGTCGGCTGGCCGTTGACGAGGTCGCCCAGCGTGGCCGCCGCGCCGGGGTAGGCGCTCGTCATGTTGTCGCCCAGGTTCCCCTTGTAGCAGGTGCCGCCGATCCACCACAGCTTCATCTCGGCCCCGATCGTGCCGGCGTAGCCGTTCCAGTCGGACTGGCCCTGTTGCACGGCCGGTCCATCGTAGCTGGGGCAGATGTACGAGGAGATCTGCAGGGCCATCACCGTCGTGTTGTTGAACGAGTAGGCGGCCCGGTCGGCGGCGAAGTTGTACGCGTTGAAGGCCTGCATCTGCTCGATCTGCGGCAGGATCTGAACCATCCAGCTCGTCCGATAGTCGGAGTTGCCGAACCAGTTCGGGACGCCGCCGATCTGCGTCGGGAACACCCCGTTGACGTCCTCGTAATTGTGGCAGGCCAGGCCGATCTGCTTGAGGTTGTTGACGCACTGGGCCCTGCGGGCGGCCTCGCGCGCCGCCTGAACCGCGGGGAGCAACAAGGCGATGAGCACGGCGATGATCGCGATCACCACCAACAACTCGATGAGCGTGAAGGCGCGACGACGGTTACGCAACATGGCACGACCCTGCTGGTGAAGTGAGGTGAGGAAGTGGCAGATGTGATGTTCTTTAATAAATCCTCTGGTCCAGGTGTGCAAGGAAAAAGATGCATGAATCCCATGGATTTCGCGAGAGCCATGGATCGCGGCGATTGGCGCGCGATTCGCTTTGTCGGCCCGGGAAAACGAAAAAGTTAAGAATCCAGATGTAAGTGGTAAGCGATTCGTCATGGTCGCTCCCTGCTCATCAGTCATGCTGCCCGTTCCTGGCTGGTAAGTGCATACAATGGCGATGGTTGGGCGGCGCGCACTCTCGCGTGGTCGTGGCGGCGGCGTCCGCCGCGTGGTAACTTCCGGAGTGCGTCGATCGGGGACGGAGGACGACGGGAGGGGCCCATGCGAAGTCGAGTGGCGAGGATCGGCTCGGCGTTGGCGATCATCGGATTCATCGGAGCGGCCGCGGCGGACGATCGGGTGCAGACGAAGCTGGGGACCGTCGAGGGGACGACGCGGCCGAACGGCGTTCGGGCGTTCCTGGGGATCCCGTTCGCCGAGCCTCCCCTGGGCGACCTGCGCTGGAAGCCTCCTCAGCCGGCGAAGCCGTGGGAAGGCGTTCGATCGGCCAGGGCGTTCGCGCCGGCGCCGGTCCAGAACCGGGGCGTCGCCCTGATCACCGGGGCCTCCAATCTCAGCGAAGATTGCTTGTACTTGAACGTGTGGACGCCTGCGAAGGACTCCGGCGACAGGCTGCCGGTGATGGTCTGGATCTACGGCGGGGCGTTCATGATGGGGGCCACGAGCACGCCGGCCTACGAGGGCGCGCGGCTGGCCGAGAAGGGGGTCGTGGTCGTCTCGGTCGCCTATCGCGTGGGGCCGCTGGGGTTCCTGGCGCATCCGGATCTGAGCAAGGAGGCCGGCGGCGTCTCAGGCAACTACGGGCTCCGCGATCAGGTCGCCGGGCTGGAGTGGGTCCGCGACAACATCGAGGCCTTCGGCGGCGACCCCAAGAACGTGACGATCTTCGGCGAATCGGCCGGGGGGATCTCGGTCAGCATGCTGGCGGCCTCGCCGAAGGCCCGAGGGCTGTTTCACCGGGCGATCTCGCAGAGCGGCGGCTCGTTCGGCCCCCCCAAGTCGGCGAACGAGGGAGGCCAGAACGGCCGTCCGCTGCGGCTGGCCGAGTCCGAGGGCGTCCGCTACCTCGAAGACCTGGAGGTCGCCGACCTCGCCGCCGCGCGGGCCTTGCCGGCGGCCGATCTCCTGAAACTCCAGCGCTGGTGGTGGCCGAACTTCGACGGCGACGTCCTCCCCGGCGACCAGTACGAGCTGTACCGCGCGGGCAAGTTCAACGACACGCCCGTCCTGGTCGGCTGGAACTCCGACGAAGGGGCGATGTTCGTCCAGCCCAACGGACCGGCGACGACCCCCGAGGGCTTCGCGGCGGTCGTCCGAGCCGGCTACGGCGAGCACGCCGACCGCATCCTGTCCGCCTATCCCCACGCCAACGCCGATGAGGCTTTCCGATCGGCCAAGGCTCTGTTCCGCGACGCCGCCTTCGGCTGGCACACCTGGACCTGGGCCCGGCTCCAATCCGAGAAGGGGGACGGCAAGGCGTTCGTCTACTACTTCGACCTGCACGCCCCGGGTGCCGACGGGGCCTCGCACGCGGCGGAGATCCCCTTCGTCTTCCGTCGCCTGAACATCCTGGGCGGCCTCCTGCGCAAGACCCGTCCCGAGGACGAGGCCGCGTCCGATCTGATGAGCGACTACTGGGTCCAGTTCGCCAGGACTGGAGACCCCAACCGCCCCGGTCTTCCTCGGTGGCCCGCCTTTGACGCGGCCGACGCCAAGCTCATGACCTTCGACGCGACCCCATCCGCCCGAGGCGTCCCGAACGTGCCCCAGTTGGAGGCGCTTGAGGCTTATTACGCCTGGCGTCGCGAACGGGCTCGCAAGCCGAAAGCCGCCGCGCCCGTCGGAGCCGTTCCGGCCACGCCGTGAGTCGTGGTCCGATCCCGTCGATCACGTCCGCGGGTCGCCGCCGATCCAGAAGCGGCCCATCGGGGTCATGGAGACGATGGCGTAGGCCGGGCGGGTGTGGTGGTCGGGGGAGTAGGCCATGGCGACGGCTCGGTAGCGGCCGTTGGCGAGGGCCTGGTCGGTGGAGACGCTCCAGTGGCCGGTGGCGTCGGCTGTGACGACGTCGTAGACGTTGATCCTGGTCAGGTCGGACGTCGGGCCGATGTAGACGCGGACCTTGGCGTTGGGGGCGGCCGTTCCGGAGAACGTCGGCGAGTCTCCCTGAACGACCATGTCCGGGCCGAAGTTCTCAAGCTGCCGCTGGCCGCTGGCGGTGGTCGGCGTGTAGGTCGAAGGGGTCCCGTTGGTCAGGTTCCCTTCCGTCGCCAGGTCGTAGACCAGCGGCGTCTGATCGGCGAGCGTCGTCGCGATGAAGTTCCGATACCAGAGGGCCACGCCCGTCACGCCGCTGTGGGTGGCGTTGGTCGCCGTCAGGTTGTAGTAGTGGATCGGCGAATCGCTCTGGTTGGGGATTGGAACCTGTCCCCAGAGGTTGTAGCCGCTGGCTGTGATCTTGGTCACGTCCTGAATCTTGGTGTGCTGGTAGAAGACCTCGGCCTCGTCGACGTCGGCCGGGACGGTCACGGTCGGGTCCTTGGCCCGAGCCTGGTAGTTGTTCACGATCATCCGCGCCAGGACGCCGACCGGGTTGCTGGCGGTGCTCATCTGGCCGGGGACGTAGTTGTTGGCCGCGTGGGGGTCCAGCATCGTGTCCTTGATCCAGCCCCCCTTGAGCTGCGCCGGGGCGTCCTTTTCAAGCTGCTGGAGCGCGACCATGTTGACCACGGTCCCCTGGCTGTGGCCGACCATGTGGAGGTCGACCACCGTGTCGGCGGGAAGCTGATCGAGGATCTTCTCGATCTGGTTGGCCAGCTTGAAGCCCTGGGGCGCGGCGTGCCCCGGCTGGTTGCTTTCGTCGATCCAGTTGAACGGGATGACGGCGTCGTAGCCCCCCTGCTCCATCAGTTTGCCGATCTGGAGCTGCCAAGGCGCGCCGTAGGTCCAGCTCTGGTTGATGATGCCGCCGTGCGAGACCACGCCGATGGTGAACTTGCGGAACTCGGCCGTGCGCGTCGGGTCGGTGGTCGCGCCGGCGGTATATTCCGGATTCGAGACGACCAGCACGTAGGGCCTGGCCGGGTCGATCGTCAGGCCGTCGTCGACGGGGATCGTCAGGTCGTGCTCGCCGACCGTCTTGGCCGAGTCGGGCGCCGTATAGGTCGTGACGAGTTGGTCGGACGCGTCGAAGGTGGGGTCGGCCGATCGGTAGACGCCGAACGTCAGGCCGGCGGCGGGCTCCGTGGCCTTGTAGTGGATTGTGACCGACTTCGAGTCCGTGGTTGTGGCCGATTGCATCTCGACCGCCGAGGCCGCCACAACCTGCTTGGCCGGCTGGCTCGTCGCCGAGGCCGTCGCGGACGCCGTGGCCGTCGCGACGGCCGGGATCGCCGCGGCGATTTCGGATGCGGTCGTTGACGCCTGGGTCGTGACCGAGGAGATCGCCGCGCGCAGGGCGGCCGTCGCCGAGGCCGCCTCGGCCTTCAACGTCGTCGCGGAATCGGTTGCGCTTGCGGACGAGGACGAGGACGAGGACGAAGATGTCTCGGCGCTCCTCATGGTGGCCGGGTCCTCGGCGGTCCACGAGGAGGTTTCAGCGGGCGCGAGGGTGGGGCTCACCTGGGCCAGCAGCGCCGAGGCCGTCGAGAGGGCCAGCCGGGTTTCCAGCGCCTCGGGCGAACCAGGGCGCAGGGACGAAGAACGTCGCCGGCCTATTTCTCGATCGTTTCTCAGGAACGCGAACATCGACGGACACTCCCCAGGATCGGGTCGGACGCTGGTCAGCCCCGCGAGACGGCCGGCTCGGGCTCGGCTGCGTCGACGCGGAGGTGGGGCGGCGGGACGGCGGCCCGCTTCGGGGCGTTGCGGCCCCTCGACCCGATCATCAGGTTTCGTATGTAGATGAAAACGCCCATCGACTGGCCCACGGCGAAGACCGGATCGCCGCGGGAGATTGCGTAGAAGAGAAGCGCGACCGCCCCGATGATGCTCAACCACCAGAAGGCGGCGGGGACCACCACGGCGCCCTCGCGCTCGGACGCCAGCCACTGCACGAGGAACCGCGCGGTGAAGACCCCCTGCCCCACGAAGCCGACGACCAGCCAGAAGTGCGTAGATGACAGGGACATGACCTCAGCCGGCCCTCCGGCCGGCGACCTGCCGGGAGGGGACGGCCGCGACCGCCGATTCGCCCGACGCGACGTTCGGGTCGACGCCTCGGGGCTCGAAGGCGTCGTAACGGACCGAGCGCCGCATCAGCCAGGCGACGCCCAGCAGGTCGACGACCACGCCGAACGATCGGTTGCGGAAGTTGTAGTGCGACGCCCCGTGCGGCCGGGCGCGATGGTTCACGGGGACCTGAACGATCCGGGCCCCTTCGCGGAGCAGGAGCGGACCCAGGAACCGGTGCGATCCCCGGAACATCGGCAGCCGCAGGGCCAGGTCGCGGCGGAAGATGCGGGTCGAACAGCCGGTGTCGCGGACGTCCTGCCCGAGCGCCGCGTTGCGGACCCGGTTGGCCCATCGACTGACGATCCGGCGGCTCCATTTATCCTGACGCTCGCGACGCCAGCCCAGGGCGGCGTCGTGGCCGGGGATCGCCCGCCAGAGGGTCGCCAGGTCGGCCGGGTCGTTTTGCAGGTCGGCGTCGAGGGTGGCGATCCACTCGCCCCTCGCGGCGCGAAAGCCGGCGGCGGTGGCGGCGGATTGGCCGACGTTGGCTCGCAGGCGGATCGGCCGAAGCTCCGGGAAGTCGACCTCCAGCCCGCGGAGGACGGCCGGCGTGTCGTCGGTCGATCCGTCGTCGATCACGAGGATCTCGAAGCCTCCCAGCCGCGTGCCGCGGGGCTCGCCGTCGGCGCAGAGCGGCCGGAGCGCGGCGGCGACCTCGGCCGCAAGCCGGGGGAGGCTCGCGGCCTCGTTCTTGGCCGGCGCGATCACGGAGAGGACCGGCGGCGGGCCTGACGGGCCGTCGAGGGATTCAGGCGCGTCCAGCCGCCACGTCCTGGCGGCAGCCTGGCCTGACTGGGCGGCGAAATGCGGCCGTCCCGAGGGAATCGGCGTCACGGCGAACCTCCTTGCTCGTCCGAGCGACCGCCCTGATGTTCGTGACGAACCGGGGGCGAAGTGGACCGGCGGACCGGGCTTATGAGCATCCCTGCTCTACCCTCTCGCCGCCGAGCGAGCCGGTTCGTTCTCAGAACGAGATCGATTCCGGCGGTCGGCATTCTCCACGGATTCCCCGATTCGTCCAGGCTGAATTTCGGGGTTGAAACGGTTTGAGCGGTTCGCCGGAAATACGGCGCGAACGTCGGGAAATAACGATCACGGCGCTGGCGCCAAACCCACCAACGCTCCGCCAGCCCAGCGATTCCACCGTCAGGAGCACCGAGGGCCTTATTCGGAAGACCGAACTGCCACCGAGGGCCTTCCTGACGGCCACTTCCCGATGGCCGGCCGCACGGCTAGGATCTGGCTCGGGTGGGCCGGCTTCGTCCCGCCATCCCCCTTCCTGGAACGTTGAGGAGCTTCGTGATGAGAAAGTGGGTCCTCTCGGCCTTGCTCTTCGTCGCGGCGACACTGGCGTGGCATCCTGCGGCACGGTCCCAGGAGCGTCCGGCTCGGCCTCCGGAGTTCGTCTCGCCCGAGGTCACGTCGGAGAAGAAGGTGACGTTCCGCGTGCACGCTCCGAAGGCCGAAGCGGTCCGGCTCACCGGCGGCGACATGCCCGGCGTGGGCGGGGGCGTGAACATGACGAAGTCCGACGCCGGCGTCTGGGAGGCGACCGTCGGCCCGGTCCCCCCCGGTGCCTATCGCTACAAGTTCCTCGTCGACGGACTGGCCGTGGACGACCCCCGCAACCCCGCGACGAGCGAGTCCAACGCGACGACCTGGAGCCTCGCCTACGTCCCCGGCTCCGACTCATCGGACGCGAAGGAGGTCCCTCACGGCGCGGTGGCCGAGGTCTTCTATCCATCTTCGACGCTCAAGCGGATGCGTCGGATGCACGTCTACACGCCGCCGGGGTACGAGAAGGGGAACGCTTCTTACCCCGTGTTCTACCTGCTCCACGGCGCGTCCGACAGCGACGACTCATGGACCACGGTCGGCCGGGCCGGCTTCATCCTGGACAACCTGATCGCCGAGGGCAAGGCGAAGCCCATGATCGTGGTGATGCCCGCGGGCCATACCGGGCCCATGCGCCCCCGGCCGCAGGCGGGCTCTCCCGAGCGCCGGGTCGACGAGTTCATCGACGAGTTCGCCAAGGACATTCGCCCGTACGTGGAGAAGACCTACCGCACCGCCGAAGGCCGGGGCAACCGCGCGATCGCCGGGCTGTCGATGGGGGGCGGTCAGACGCTCAACGTGACGGTCACGAACCTGGGCGACTACGGCTACATCGGCGTGTTCAGCTCGGGCGTCTTCGGCATCGTCGGCGGCCGTGACGGCGGCGAGCCCAACACCCGATGGGAGGACGACCACCGCGCGACCCTGGACGACGCTGGGCTTAAGCAGGGCCTGCGCCTGGTCTGGTTCGGCTGCGGCAAGGAGGATTTCCTGGTGAAGACCTCCGAGGCGACCGCCGCCATGCTCCGCAACCACAAGTTCGACGTGACGTCCGTCGATTCCGACGGCGGCCACACCTGGGCCAACTGGCGCGCCTACCTCGCCCAGTTCGCCCCGCTCCTGTTCAGGGGCGAATGACCTCGAGGCGGAATGCGGTCTGAATGATCGAACAGGGGAAAATCGGTGTTGGGAAAGTCGAGTAGGGTGGGCATTGCTCATGTCCGAATCCCTTGGCGGACATGGGCTTGAGGAAAGGTGGGCGGTGCCCGCCCAGCTCGGCTGCCGGCCCGATCTTCCAGATCAGGTCGTCCGTGGCGGCACCGATGACGCCCGGCCTTCTATCTACCGATGAACGAAGCTAGGATCCCCTCGTTCACGAACAACTTCGTCCCAAGCGCATTGGCCACCAGGTTACCACCGGCGTGGTGGAGGGCGACCACCTTCCAGGCGTCGTTGAAGACGGGCGAGCCGCTCGAACCTGGCAGGGTGTCGGTCGTGTATTGGAGTCGGTGGTCGAAGATGTTCACTACCTGATTGGCAGTCAAGGCAACCTGCTTCGGGCCGCCCGCCGGGTGCTGGACGATCGTGACGTGGTCGCCCACCTTCGGCGGCGTCGTCGCCCACTCCAGTTGCCCCCAATCGCCGAGGGGTCGCGCCGGGTCGTCTACGACCTCAACGATGCACCAGTCTAGTTCCTCGTTCACTCGGGTGGTCTCCGGCCTGAGCCGATAGGGTGCGAGGGCCTGGAGCCGCCCACCGAAGTCTTCCTCGAAATTGAACTCGATCCGGCTCTCGGCGGCGGTCCGGGCATCGGGGATGACGTGGTGATTGGTCACCATGATGTTCCCCGCGAGCAGGAACCCGCTGCCCATCCCATGCGGGGTCACGACCCGTCCTACAGCCTTCGACGCCTGTAACCCCCGTTGCAGCCAGGCGATGCTCTTGAGGTGGCTGACGGCGCCTAGGATCTTCTCCAGGCCGCCTGCGTCCGGCACTGGGGCCGAGATAGGCTCGATCGGGAACGGCCGCACCGTCGCCCGCGAATCGACCACGTCGATGAACTCCAAGACTCGATCTTTGAGCCGAGCGCGGCTGACCGAGGCGTCATCGCCGGAGATCAGCCCCTGCCGCTCCTTCTGCCGGATGTCGTTCAGGGAGGAAATATGGAGGATGCATTCATGAAGCAGACGACGATCCGGCACCGACTTGATCCAGCTCTTCAACTGGTCCAAGGCCACGTCGAGCCGTCCCTCTTCCACGAGATCGCGCAGCGAATCGAAAAAGTCCCGCCCATCGATCAGGCTCATTGACCGACCCTCATCACCTGGGCAACGCGTGCAGTCTCGTGTAGAGCCGAGTCAGCATCGGCGCGAACGCGAAAGTCAGGACGACCCCCACCACTTCGCCGAGGATGTAGAGATACCGCTCGTCCTGGCATTCTACTGAGAGCCGATCGGCGGCGACCAGACCCAGCCCCGTGGCCAGCTTCAGGCCCCAGAGCGGCAAGAGCGGGATCGCGCCGCCAAACAGTCCCATCGCGGTGTCGATGGCTGGCCCCGAGCGCCGGACCCGCGTTGCCAGGATGACGAACGGAACCGTAGCCGCGAAGGCGAAGAGGTAGATCGGGCTGTCCACCGGCGTCTGAGACCCTGCCAGGAACGCCAAGTCACGCGAGATCAGGCCGGGGTTCACATCCCCGGCCAGGCTCAGTTCCTTGTTCCCGAACCAGCCGCTGGCGAACAGTTGCTTCAGCAGGACCAGGCCTCCCACGACGGCGACGAAATAGGAGCGGGGCCGCGTCGGCACCGCGCGCAGAATATACAACGCCTGGGCCAGGCAGGTCACGGCGAAGACGAACGCTACCCAGTAGTCGGCGCTACGAGTCGGGTATTTGTATTTATGGAGATTAAAGTACTTCGTGAGTAGTTCCAGATTCCTGCTTGCCTGTTCCGGCTTGCCGACACGTCGGTAGTCGAGCAACGGTGTGGTGAAAACTTTATCCGAGTTCGGATACGGCCCGGTCGAGTATTTCTTGAGGAAAAACAGAAGGAGCAAACCCGCGTCTCGTTGGCCCGGTTTCGAGACGCCGGCAGGGGTATGATCGCGCTCGACCCTGTCTAGGTGCTTTTCCGCTGCGGCGACGATCCGACTCTGAGCCTCCTCGGGCGAAGCAAGTGTAGAATTCTGCTTCAAATAACCATTATTGTAGTCGACTTCGTCATGTATAGCTAGATTCATCCAAGCCATTCTATTCGAATTATTAGCTGCCGCGTTGATTATATTCGAGTCCTCCAGGAATGTATCCCTGTTGACCGCGCGGGTAATCTTACACTCCAGGAGGTTGCTGATCACCATGGGAGGCAGTAACAGAGCCGTCAGGCAAGCGAAGTAGGCCGGGAGGATGCGCCAATCGCAGGCGCGGCGGTACCAGGGGAGGCGGTTGAAGACGCGGACCTGGAGGTAGATCCAACCGACGGCCATCGGGGAGGCGACTACGAAGAAGGTCTGTAGGGCGCGGTCGGTGTCGAGAACAGCCGACGGGCCGACCGGGTAGGCGGTTACGCCCAGGAGGCTCAGGAGCAGGACGATTAGGCTGAAGGCCGCGAGATAGTGGACCCGCATCAACCATAGTTCGGGATGATTTTTGAGCAAGTGAGCATCTATTCGGTGCCAGGTACTTAGGAGGCGACTCATCACAGGGTATCCTCCTCGGTCGTTAAGAATCTCCGAGTCGAGCGGGTCAGGTCCCGGAAGGCGCGGATCGCGACCCCATTGTCCAGCAGCCAGCGGAGCAGGTCCTTGCCTTCGACCTTCGACGGCGTCTGGATGACGAGGCTCCCCGCGAGCCGCTCGACGTTGAGGACGATCGAGTCGGGGGGATCGGAGAGGAGTTCCACGGCCGGGTTGGCGGGGATCAGCTCGAAGCGGTTGCGCTTGCCGGCCAGATCGTCGGCCCGGCCAGCGAACACGGCCTGGCCGTCGCGGAAGAAGAGAAGGCGGTCGACGATCGGCTCGACCTCGTCGACGTGCTGCGAGCTGATCAGGACCGCAAGCGGTACCGTTTCCGACGAGGCGAACGCACGCAGGTCGCGTAGGAACCCTTGCATCGACACGATGTCCAAGTGGGCCAGCGGTTCGTCGAGTATCAGCAGTCGTGGCCTTCGGACCAGCGCCCGAGCCAGCTCGAAGCGAATCCGGAACCCCCCGGAGATCTCGTCCCAGCGATAATCCGCGTAGCGCCGGAGTCCCAGCCGTTCCAGGACCAAATTCACCTGGATCTGGTTGGTCTCGCCCTTGAGGCCATGCTCCGATGCGGTCAGGTGGAGGTTGTCCGCCAATTTGCCGTACCAGCGCGGAGGATACTGGGGGATATAGGCGATTTGATCCCGGATCGCCGACCAGTCCAACCCTCCGGAGTCGAGGGCCGGGTACGCGATCACCCCCTTGTCCACGGCGAGCTCGCCAGCGACGATCCGCAAGAGAGTCGTCTTGCCGCTCCCGTTGACGCCGAGCAGGCCGGTTATCTCCCGCGTGTTCAACTCAAGGTCGATCCCGGCGAGCCGGAAACCGCGATAAGTCTTGGTCAGGCCGACGCCCCGGAAGACGGGCTTCGCTGCCGACGACGATCCGATCGGCTCTTGAGGCAGGAAAGCCTCGGGCCTGAACTCATCGCGGATCTCGTCGCGAAGTCCGAGGATGCCCATGAACAGGTTCTTCCATCGCACCTCATAATCATTCCGGGTGATGCTATCTTGCCGATGCTCCTGCTGCAGCTCCTTCGCAGCGCGCGAGAAGAAGATGGCCCTGTGTGCGTGCTTGCGGTCGAGCGAGAATTCCTTGGCGAAGTCGAGCAGCCGGTCCGCTATGTGTTTGAGATCGTGCCTAGGGTCCACGAGCAGGTGCTCGAGTTGCTCCGTCCTCTTGTCGATCTCGGCGTTGAGGTCTTCTACGGTCACCATACGCCGTCCCCCGCCGACCGCGAAGAGGTCGCCTTTTCATCCTTCTTGGTCTATCGCCCGATCCGGGCCTCGGGCTTGAGCCGAACGGCGAAAGGAAAGGTTTGATCGGGTCGCACAAGAATGTTTAAGTTCAGTATCTCGCTTTGTGGCCGAGGTGATTCGCGCCGATATGAGAATGGACTGCTGTCAGACGACAACTCGGGCTAACAGGCCGATGGCTGCCTTCTCGGCTCGTATCGCATGGCCACGGCTCCTGAACCGAGTTCCAGCCGGTCCACGAGTTTCAGGTCGACGTACTTCGCCAGGCCCGCGAACAGGGTCGGCCCGTGGCCCACGATTATGGGGTGCACGACGAACTCGTACTCATCGATCAGGTCCATCTCCGCCAACGCCATCGGGAGCTGCACGCCTCCCACGAACAGTCCCCTGCCTGGCTGTTGCTTGAGCTGCTGAACGGCCTTTTCCAGGTCTCCGCGGACGATTTCCGCGTTCCAATCGACCCGGTCCAGGGTGCTCGTCACCACGTACTTCTTCGCCGCGTCGATCGTCCGGGCGAAGGGGGCCATCCAGTCGGGTCTCGCTTCCGCCTCCACACCCGGCTGCGGCCGAAACGCCGCCTCCATCATCTGGTAGATCACCCGGCCGAAGAGGAGGGCGTCGGCCCTCTCGAGGTTCTCGACCGCGTGACGATGCAATTCCTCGTCGGGTCCGATCGTCCGATGATCGCAGCACCCGTCCAGGGTGACGTTGATGGAATACCGAAGCGGTTGCATCACGTGTGAATTCCGATCGCCAGAGGAATGACCCACCTCAAAGCCGAGCGGGCCTGACCTTTCGCCCGGCCAGCCCCGCGTCCGTGGCCTATTCTCCAACAGAGGCGTCAGGCGGTCACGGGAATATCCGCATGACTGTGTGACGTCCGCAGGAGCCATGCCACCCATGTCGAACCGTCGTACGTCCCGTTTCACCCTGAGCGTTGAGGACATCGAGCCTCGAATATGCCCGAGCAGCGGCTTCTTCGGGAATGTCTTCGACATCATGAAGGTGTTCCAGCAAATCGGGGAGCAGCAAAGAGCGACGGTCCGCGAATCGCGCGAGCTGACGCGGGAAGCTCAGCACGAGGCGATACAGGCGGAAGCCGCCAAGATCCGGGAAGCCGCAAACGTCGCGTTCGCGACGGGGATCTCCCAGGGAGCCGTGTCGATCGCCAGCGGGGCGGTCTCCGTGGGCTCAAGCCAGGCCAAGATTTCAGCCCTCGGGGAGGCCGGCAAGCTGACGCCCGAGGGTCGGACGGTTGGAGTGACGGGCCAGACCGGGAGCCTGGCTCAGATTCTCGGGGGGATCGGCCAGCTGGGACACAGTGCTTTGCTTGCCATCAGCGACGCCCACCTGGCGGAACAAAAGGTTCTGCTCGCCGAGGCTCGCGAGCGCCAGGCGAACCAGGCGCAATCCTTCGACAAGGAAATGGCGGAGTTGCAGCAGCAGATGGCCGCGACAATGCAGAAGATCCAGGAACAGTTGGCACGAATGCAGGAGGCCCAGGCGCAAATCATCGCGAACCTCAGGCGAGTTTGAACGGCCCCGGGCTTGAGCGAGGACTGCGATTGGCCCCTGCGGTCGAGCTCGGCTGTCTGACGGATCGAGGAGATGCGCCGGTTGGTGCGGGGGAGAACCCGGAAACCACGCCGGCTGGGTCGGAATGGTCGTCGAGCGTGCGGCTCCAGGGACCATGATATCCCTAGAGAACAGTGGAGATCGGGCGCGGCGGATACGGCGGACAAGGCGGCGAGACGAGAGTAAAGCGATCGAACGAAGCCGCCTGGTTGGCGCGTCGACTGCAGCGTAACGTTCTTTGGCAATTCGGTTTACGCGTTCGATTGGGTCCGGTTTCGCGGGGCGAACCAACCCAATCGAAGCCGCCGACGTTTCCATCCTCACGGGTTATCCCAACTCGCGATGTGTGGCGTGCGCCATCCGTGTCGGATCGCCTTTTGTGTTCTGGGGAGAACGGTCTGGGGAACAGGTCGGGCATGACTTCCGGAGGCTCTTTCGCGTAGGATGACAGGTATCCAGTCGGGCGAGAGTCAGGTCAGGGGAGAGACGCCGTGAGCCGATGCTTCGGTCTCAAATTCGGATGTGCGTGGATCTTGGCTCTGGCCGTGACGACAGCGACGCGCGGCGACGATCCCGTCAAGCTGCCGGCGCCGGCTTCGCGGACGGTCGATTTCGGCCGCGACGTCGCCCCGCTCCTGGAGAACCGGTGCTACTCCTGCCACGGCCCCAAGAAGCAGAAGGCAGGGCTCGCTCTGCACGAGCAGGCCAAGGCGATGACCGGCGGCGACGGCGGGCCGGTGATCGTCCCCAGCAAGTCGGCCGAGAGCCCTTTGATCCTGGCCGTGGCGCGGGTCGAGGAAGACTCGGCCATGCCCCCGGAAGGCGTCGGCGATCCGCTGACCGCCGAGGAGGTCGGCGTCCTCCGCGCCTGGATCGACCAGGGGGCGAAGTGGGCCGGCGGCGGTCCGGTGAAGGCCGCGGCCCCCGACCACTGGTCGTTCATCCCCCCGAAGTCCCCGCGCGTCCCCGACGTCAAGCTCGCCGACTGGGCCCGGAACCCGATCGACCGCTTCGTCCTGGCCCGGCTGGAGAAGGAAGGGCTGAAGCCCTCGCCCGAGGCCGACCGCCGCACCCTGATCCGCCGAGTTAGCCTGGATCTCGTCGGTCTGCCGCCAACCCCCGCGGAAGTCGACGCTTTCCTCGCCGACACCCGCTCCGACGCCTATGAGCGCCTGATCGACCGCCTGCTGGATTCGCCCCGACACGGCGAGCAATGGGGCCGCCACTGGCTCGACCGCGCCCGATTCGCCGACACCAACGGCTATGAGAAGGACCGCGAACGCTCCATCTGGCCCTATCGCGACTGGGTCGTCCGCGCCATCAACGCCGACATGCCCTTCGACCGCTTCACCGTCGAGCAGATCGCCGGCGACCTTCTTCCGAACCCGACGCCCGACCAGATCACGGCCACGGGATTTCATCGCAACACGATGATCAACGAGGAAGGGGGCATCGACGTCGAGGAGTTCCGGTTCGCCGCCGTCGTCGACCGGATCGCCACCACCGGGGCCACCTGGCTCGGCCTCACGATCCAGTGCGCCCAGTGCCACACCCATAAGTACGACCCGATCACCCAGCGCGAGTATTACCAGCTCTTCGCCTTCCTCAACAACGCCGACGAGCCCGAGGTCGACGTCCCCAACCCGGACATCGCCGCCCGTCGCGAGGCCGTCGAGACGAAGGCCCGCGAGATGGAGGACGCTCTCGCCTCCCGGTATCCCGCCGAGGGCCCGGACTCGCTCCATGCGAAGCTGGCCGCCTGGGAGAAGACGATCCACCCCGCATCCTGGACGATCGTCCCGCCGGAGAAGGTCGTCTCCAAGAAGCACGCCACGATGACCGTCCTGCCCGACGGTTCCGTCCTGGCGACGGGCGACAAGCCGAACAACGACGTGTACGACGTGGACCTGAAGGTGGACGGCAAGGCGTCGGCGATCCGGCTGGAAGTCCTCCCCGACCCCAGCCTCCCCGAAGGCGGCCCCGGCCGCGCTCCCCTGTTCCGCGTCGGCGACTTCCTGCTGACCGAGGTCGTGGCGACGGCTCGTCCCGAGGGCTCGACCGAGGCGCCCCGGAAGCTGAAGTTCGCCCAGGTCACCCAGGACTTCGCCGCCAAGGGTTATGAAGCGGCGAAGGCGATCGACGGCGTGACCGACACCGGCTGGAGCGTCAACGGCGGCGTCGGCCGGGCGCACGCGGCGGTCTTCGAGCTGGCCGAGGAGATCGACGGCCCGACCGAGCTGCACGTCACGCTCCACCAGGAGTTCATCCACCAGACGACCATCGGCCGGTTCCGCCTCTCCGTCGCCCCCGGCCCCCGGCCGGTCGTCGCCAGCGGCCTGCCGGCGGAGGTCGAGGAGACCCTGACGCTCGACGCCGCGAAGCGATCGCCCGAACAGGTGAAAGCGCTCACGAAGTATTATCTGTCGATCGCCCCCGAGACGGCCGAGGCCCGCAAGCCGATCGCCGCCCTGCGGGCGACGGAGCCGAAGTTCGCGACGACGATGGTGATGCAGGAGCGCGACCCCGCCCACGCGAGGACGACCCGCATCCACAAGCGGGGCGAGTTCCTCAAGCCGACGGACCCCGTCGAGCCCGGCGTGCCGGCCGTGCTCCACCCGCTCCCCCAGGGCGCGCCGGCGAACCGGCTGACGTTCGCCCGCTGGCTGGTCGCGCCGGGGAATCCACTGGTCGGCCGCGTGGTGATGAACCAGTTCTGGCAGACCTACTTCGGCCGCGGCCTGGTCACCACGCCCGAGGACTTCGGCCTCCAGGGGAGCAAGCCCTCGCATCCGGAGCTGCTCGACTGGCTGGCGACGGAGTTCCCCCGCCGGGGCTGGAGCATGAAGGACATGCACCGGCTGATCGTCACCAGCGCGACGTATCGGCAGTCGAGCCTGGCCACGCCCGAGATGATCGCCCGCGACCCGAAGAACGACCTGCTGGCGCGCGGGCCTCGCTTCCGCGTCGGCGCCGAGACGATCCGCGACATCGCGCTGGACGCCGCCGGCCTGCTCGACGACCGCATCGGCGGCCGGAGCGTGAAGCCGCCCCAGCCCGACGGCGCGACCTCGCTGGCCTACGGCTCGGAGGCTTGGAAGCCCAGCGTCGGCGCCGACCGCTACCGCCGCGGCCTCTACACGTACCTGAAACGGACGGCCCCGTTCGCCGCGTTCATGACCATGGACGCCCCCAGCCCGGACGTCGCCTGCACGCGGAGGGAGCGGTCCAACACCCCGCTCCAGGCCCTCACCATGCTCAACGACGTCGTCTTCGTCGAGGCCGCTCAGGCCCTGGCGCGGCGGATCGTCCGCGAGGCCCCCTCGCCCTCGCCCGAGGCCCGGCTCGACCGCGCGTACCTCCTCGTCCTGGGCCGGCTCCCTCGCGACGAAGAGCGCTCGCGCGTGCTGGCCTACCAGGCCGAGCAACTCGGCCGCTTCCGCGAAGGACGCCTCGACGCTGCCAAGATGACCGGCGCGTCGAACGCAACCCCGCCCACGCCGGCCCTCGCCGCCCCCACCGGCGTCGACCTCCCCGACCTCGCCTCCTGGACGGCCGTCGCCCGCGTGATCCTGAACCTGGATGAGGCTGTGACCAAGGAGTGAAGTTCAACCCGTCTGCTGCGGCATCTCCCGGGCCAACGTCTCCATGTAGGCGTTCGGATCGAACCCGTGGGCCTTCGCCAGCGCGGCGAGGGCCTTGGCCGTTGCGGGGGCGGCACCGGTCTCGATGCGACGCAAGTGGCGGGCAGTGAGTCCGTCGATGTCCGATTGCGCGAGGCTCGCGGCTTCGCGAACGCGGCGGATCGCGGCTCCGTATCGCTTGTTGAAATCCGCGTTCCGCCTCTGCGCCTTGTGCAATTCGGCCGTGTCGACGACCTGAAGGAACTGGTCCCACCCCAGATGGACGTCCAGATCCGGCCAGTAGAGGAACGAGCCGTCCGGGTCCACCTCAAAGTTGCGGAGCGTCTCGAAGGCCTGATCACGCAGAGCGGAAACCGAGGAGATCGGAACCTCCAGCTTCCGCAGCCTCGGGCCGACGACGACGAGCGTGCGGCCGTCGAGGTAGGCGTCCACGATTACACCCCGAGATTCAGCCAGGCCGATGCGTTCGAGGAGTTCGATCAACTGCGGGGATTTCAGGTCGTTCACCTCCCGAATGTAGTACCGGGTCTTGGTCGTCATCCCAAGCTCCTGAACCCAACGGCCCAGTCGATCGGGCGGTGTGGAGGGCTCAGTAAGTAGGAGACGAGGCATCCCTGAGAGCCGCGATTTGATCTCTGGACCGGGCAAGACGATCTCGTCGTTGACGTGCGACAGGAGATAGCCTTGGACCTGTCGGGCCTTCAACTCGTCCGATGGGGATGCGATGGGCCAGGAGTCGGCCGTAGTGAATCGGCGCAGCGTCCCGTGCTTCCTCGCTGCTTTGCGGTAGGCGTCCAGGATTTCGGGCGAGGTCGTATAGAATCCCGCAATTCGTCGCTCTTTGGTCCTGGCGCTCATCGATTCACCTTCGCTTCCCACTCCGCCTGCAATTGAATTCTGTGGGCGGCGACCAACTCCGCGAGCCGTCGCAGCAATCTGGTCCCTGGCCTGTTTCCCCACTTCAATTCGAACATACGGGCCTCGCCTTCGGCGAAGTAAACCCTCATCTCCCACTCCCCGCGTCGCTTGACATGGAAATGCGGCGGGTCGTGGTCGTTCGAGTAGAACCAGCACTGCAAGCCGTCGATCTCGAAGCAGTCGACCTTGGACATGTTCAACCTGCCCGTCCCAGACGAATGCTAGTCCGCCGGCGGACATTTTTCAACGCTGTTTTGGGTTGAAAAATGTCCGCATGGAGAGGGGCTGGGTCTCATGAGATAGCGAGCTTGCCCCTTGGGAAGGTACTCCCGCCGTCGTCCGAGCCCTCGCTCACTCGTCGCCGGATGGGCCGTACATGCCTGGGACGGGGATGTCGTTGAGGCGGAGGTAGGCGCAGACGTGGGCGCGGTGGTGGATCAGGTGGTTCATGATGTAGACGCGCATCATTGTGGCGCGGGGCATGCTGAAGAACTCCTTCCCGCCCTGGGCGAGCGTCCAGGTCACGCCCATGTCCTCGTCCTTGGCCTGGGCGATCGCCTCGCGGGCGGCGGCCACGTTTCGGTCGAAGCACTCCACGATCTCCCGGGTCGTCTTGAACTCGGGAGACTTGTGCGGTTCGCCGTCGATCGGGGCGATGTCGAAGACCGTCTTCGTCAAGACCTCGACCGCCCAGCAAGGGATGTCGGCGATGTGGTTGGCGTTCCAGCCGATCGTGTTCGACTTCGGGTGCGACTTCCAGTCGAGCTTGTCGTCGGGGATCCGCTCCAGCACCTTGCGGGTGCTGGCCATCTCCTGATCGAACTCGGGCAGAAGCGTTTCCGCGTAGCTCATGACGAATCCCCTGAACGGAAGGAGTGGGAGTTTCGAGGGATTGAAGCCTGGATTCGATCGGTTGTCAACGCCTGTCCACTGAATATTTGAACAGAATTTGTGATCGCTGGATGAAGCCGATCCGTTCCGTCTTGCCGACACGGGGGCGAACCTGCCAGGGTGGTGGGGCGTCGGTACGACGGTGAATCCCGGAATCGATTGTGGAACGGAAGCATGGATCGTCTCCAGAAGGACCTGTTGCGGCAGGGTGTTCGTGAGGAGCTGGGGCCGATGCTCCGGCTGGCGGGGCCGGTGGTCTCGGCCGAGCTGGGCTGGATGGCGATGGGGATCGTCGACACGATCTTCGTCGGCCGGCTGGGGGCGGAGGCCATCGGCGCGGTCAGCCTGGGGAATGCGCTCTACTTCGCGGTCGCCATCTTCGGGATGGGGCTTTTGCTGGGGCTCGACGCCCTGGTCTCGCAGGCGTACGGGGCCGGCGACCTCCACGAGTGCCACGACTGGCTCGTGCAGGGGCTCTACCTCGGCCTGGTCGTCTGCCCGGCGTCGATGGCCCTCCTGTGGTGGGTCGATTCGGTGTCGGACCGGATGGGGTTCAATCCCGAGGTTCTGGCGCAGGCCCGGCCGTTCCTGCGGGCCTCGATGTGGGGGACTCCCGCCCTGTTCACCTACGCGGCCTTCCGGCGCTACTTGCAGGGGATGGGCTTGGTGAAGCCGGTGATGGCCGCCCTGATCTCGGCGAACCTCGTCAACGCGCTGATGGACTGGATCCTCATCTACGGCCATCTCGGCGCGCCGGAGATGGGCGTGGCGGGCTCGGGCTGGGCGACGATGATCTCGCGCTGCTACATGGCCTCGTTCCTGGTCGTCTATGCGATCGGGCGCGACCTGCGGACGGGCCGGGGGCTGATCCGGACGAGCCTGGCGCCGAGGCTCGCGGCGATCCGCCGGCTGTTCTCCATCGGCCTGCCGGCGGCGACGCACATCCTGCTGGAGGTCGGCGTCTTCGCGCTGGCGACGATGCTGGCGGGGCGGCTCGACGCCGCGTCGCTGGCGGCGCATCACGTCGTGCTGGACGTGGCGAGCGTGACGTTCATGATCCCCCTGGGCCTGGCGACCGCCGGCGCGATCCGCGTCGGCCAGGCGATCGGCCGGGGCGAGCCGGCGGCGGCCTCGCGCGCCGGCTGGACGGCCCTGCTCCTGGGCGCGAGCTTCATGGCGACGTCCGGGCTGGTCATGGCGATCATCCCCGGCCCGCTCTCGACGCTGTTCACCGACGACGCGCGGGTGGTCGCGCTGGCCTCGCGGCTGATGCTGCTGGCGGCGGCCTTCCAGCTCTTCGACGGCCTCCAGGGGGTCGCCACCGGCGCGCTCCGGGGGGCCGGCGACACCCGCACGGCCATGATCTGCACGCTCTGCTGCTACTGGGCCGTCGGCCTGCCCGTGGGCTGGTCGCTGGCCTTCCGCGACGACCGGGGCGTCTTCGGCCTCTGGATCGGCCTGACCCTGGGCCTGTTCATCGCCGGCGTCGTCCTGCTCTGGGCCTGGAGCCGACGTGCCGCCGCCCTGGCGCGCGGGGAGTTCTCCCTGGCCGGGGCCGGCGTGGGGCACTGAACGCAGCAACGTTGGAGGGGGCTGATTCTCAGGCCGAGCGCCGGAGCCGCAAGGCCGCGGCCCCGCCGGCGATCAGGGCGACCAGCCAGGTACTCGGCTCGGGCGTCGCGATCGGCGTGAAGGAGGTGATCGTCCCGGTGCCGTTGTAGAACTGGCCGTCGGCGTCGTAGCGCAGGGTGGCGGTCGAGGTGCCAGGCTCGAAATTGAGCGTCCTCAGATCGGCAAGGTCCTGCGACGACGAGGGGGTGTACGACATGATGGCGAAGTTCGCCCCCCCCAGGGCCGGGAGATTGAGCGCCACCGACCCGAGGAACATGATCTCGTCCTGGCGCGGCCCCGTGGGATCCGACAACCATGTGGGCGACACACCTACGTACATGTTGTGCATGGCGGATCTGGGGTCCTGGCTCAACATCTCGATGGTATGGCCGCCGGCGTTCAGGGTCATGTCGGCGTACTGACTGACTCGGGCCCAGGTATTCCCGGTCGAGATGTATTCCGTCGGCTTTGAATTGAAAGTGACCGTGCCGCGGAACTCCCGCGAGCCGTTGAAGGGGTTGTTCAACGTCCCGGTGAAGGAGTAGGAGATCGGGCTGGCGGCGGCGGGGCTGGCGGCGAGAAGCAGGAGCGCGAACGTGACGGCCAGCGCGAGGTGGCTCCTCATGGTGGAATCCTTTCCGGCGTGTGTGGCTGCGAAGCCTTAACCTCCCATCGATGAGGGAATTAGAACCTCGTCGTGTTAATCCGACAAGGTTGATCGGTCGTGGGATGCCGTGGTGAGTTGCTCACGCTGGCTTCGCGACTGGCGGCGGTTTCGCATTTCGACCGGGCGTGCGACGTCGCATTCCTCTGGCGGGTGAGCCTGGAACGGGACGGCGGGGGCGTGGAACGTCGGTTGTAATCCGGATTCGAGGATCAACTCTTACCGCCGACGGACAAGTTTCCGGCTTTCCTCCTCGCGCCAGGGACATCCGGAGCCCCTAGTTCGGTAGAGGGTGTTCTCTGGCAATCCGGCGGTCGGTCCTGGGGCGGCGAAGCTTCGTCCTCGCTCGACACCGATAGCACACGACGGAAGCTATTTCTAGATTGACGGTTATGGTCGGGTGCCATGGCCACGCTTGCGTGGCCATGCGATCGGCGACGGTCATGCAACCGTCCCCTGCCGGTTCATGGCCACGCAAGCGTGGCCATGGCACCCAGCGACACGTGGTTGTCGGCTGAGTAGGAAAAGCCGAGACAGGCCACCGATGGACACGGATGAACACAGATGGGAGCCAGGGAGAGAAGGAGGGCAAGCATCCCTGAGGATCTCTTCCTCCCTTATCTGCGTCCATCCGAGTTCATCTGTGGCCGTTTTCCCGCCTGGAGTCACGGGTTGTGCGAATGCCCCGCGGATTCTCGAGAGCGACATCGAGATCCCTTGCGGACGGACTCGATGTCGCGTGGTTGCCCCCGCCGGTCCATGGCCACGCAAGCGTGGCCATGGCACCCGGAGTTGTCTTTTGCTCGGTGGAGTTGAGCGAAGAGCGCCGCGAATTTGACCGAACGAAGCCGTTGGCCGGGCAGGATTTTGGGTGTCTATGTCCTTGTCTTGAAATCGGTTGCGTCAGGTGGGTTCGCACGTCGTCGGGCGCGAGGGAAGCCAATCGAAGCCGGGCGTCTTAGAGGCGGCAGATTTGCAGCTCGCGTTCGTAGACGGTCTCGGGCGGCAGGCGGTCGTGCAGCTCGATGAGCAGTTCCTCGTGGCCCAGCAGCTCGGTCTTCCAGGCGGTGCGGTCGACGTACTGGAGTTGGTCGAACTTCTCCCTGGGGAAGTCGAGGCCGTTCCAGTCGATGTCCTCGTAATGGGGGACCCAGCCGATCGGGGTTTCCTTGCCCACGGCGCGGCCGCGGACGCGGTCGATGATCCAGCGGAGGACGCGCATGTTCTCGCCGAAGCCGGGCCAGATGAAGCCCCCCTGCTCGTCCTTGCGAAACCAGTTGACGTGGAAGATGCGGGGGGTCTCGGAGAAGTCGCGCTGCATGCGGATCCAGTGGCGGAAGTATTCCCCCATGTGGTAGCCGCAGAAGGGGAGCATGGCCATGGGGTCGCGACGCACCTTGCCGACCTCGCCGACGGCCGCGGCCGTCTTCTCGGAACTCATCGTGGCGCCGACGTAGACGCCGGCGCTCCAGTTGAAGGCCTGGTAGACGAGCGGGATGGTGGTCGCTCGACGGCCGCCGAAGATGATGGCGCTGATGGGGACGCCGGCCGGGTCTTCCCAGGCCGGGTCGATCGTCGGGCACTGCGAGGCCGGCGCGGTGAACCGCGAGTTCGGGTGCGCTGCCTTGGCTCCGGTCTCGCGGGCGATCTCGGGCGTCCAGGGGTTGCCCCGCCAGTCGGTGCATTCGGCGGGGGGCTCGTCGGTCATCCCCTCCCACCAGACGCCCCCCTCGGGGGTCAGGGCGACGTTCGTGAAGATCGTGTTCCGCGCGAGCGAGGCCATCGCGTTGGGGTTGGTCTTCTTGGACGTCCCCGGCGCCACGCCGAAGAAGCCGGCCTCGGGGTTGATCGCCCGCAGCCGGCCGCTGGAGTCGGGCTTCAGCCAGGCGATGTCGTCGCCGACCGTCCAGACCTTCCAGCCCTCGAACCCCTTCGGCGGCACCAACATCGCGAAGTTGGTCTTGCCGCAGGCGGACGGGAAGGCGGCCGCGACGTACGTCTTCTCCCCCCTGGGGTCCTCGATGCCGAGGATCAGCATGTGCTCGGCCATCCAGCCCTCGTCACGCGCCATGTTCGACGCGATCCGAAGCGCGAAGCACTTCTTGCCCAGCAGCGCGTTGCCGCCGTAGCCGGAGCCGTAAGACCAGATCTCGCGGGTCTCGGGGAAGTGGACGATGTACTTCTCCGGGTTGCACGGCCAGGGGACGTCCTTCCTCCCCGGCGTCAGCGGCATCCCGACCGTGTGCATGCAGGGCACGACCCGTTTGTCTCCCTTGTCGATCTCGGCGATGACCGGCAGACCGATCCGGGCCATGATCCGCGTGTTCACGACGACGTAAGGCGAGTCGGTCAACTGGACGCCGATCCGGGACATCGGCGAGCCGATCGGCCCCATGCTGAACGGGAGGACGTACATCGTCCGCCCGCGCATCGAGCCGTCGAACAGGGTCTTGAGCCGCCGCTTCATCGCGAACGGCTCTTCCCAGTTGTTCGTCGGCCCGGCGGCGTCTCGCGAGTAAGAGCAGATGAAGGTCCGGTCCTCCACCCGCGCCACGTCGTCGGGGGCCGACCGCGCGTAATAGCAGCCCGGCCAGAGGTCCTGGTTAAGCCGGATCAGCGAGCCCGACGCGACCATCTGATCGCAGAGCGCGTCGTACTCCTGCTGCGAGCCGTCGACCCAGTGGATGGCGTCTGGCTTGGTGAGCCTCGCCATTTTCTCGACCCATCGCAGAAGGTGGACGTTCTTGCTGAGAGGGGCGGACGGGTCGCGATCGAGAGCCATGCTGATGGTCCTTCGTCCCGAAGAAATGCGTCGCGCCGCTGACGACCGACGCCCGGCCGAAGCCGCGCGGGGCGGCGAAAAGGCTTCAGGGCGTGGTCCTGGGCTCGTCGGGGGACGCGGCGTTCCCACAGTCATGAGGATAACGCCCGGTCGCGTCGGCCGAAATCCGGAAAGCCTCGGATCACGGGAGCGTCACTCTCGATTCGGGATTATCAAGGCCGATCTTCAGGCTCAGTCCGACCGCCCTGCGAGGGGTCGTCCCCGGCCGGTGTCGTCGAGGTGCGACCCCTCGCCTCGGCCTCGTTCGCGCCTTCGAGTTGAGTCGGTTGCGCGAGGCGGTTGCAGAACTCGTCGAGTCGCAGCGGGCGGTCGATCACCTTGAGCCATTGCGTCGGTTGGTCCAGCGGCAGCTTCGCAGCCTCGGAGAGGCGGAGAACGTTGTTCCAGGAGCCGAACAGAATCGTCGCCGCCACGGCGCCCTGGACGAAGCCGGCCCGGTCGGCCTGGACGGCCAGGCCGGCCGTCAGCATGAGCAACGCCCAGAAGTGGAAGGCGTACAGGAACGTCTCATCGCCATAGATGAGATGCAAGACGACCTGAGCCGCCAAAACCATCCCAAGCATCAGCCGAAAACGAGCCGGCGCTGGTCCCCGCACCAGGGCCGCCAGCCCCGCCGCCAGGACGAGTAGCCAGGCGACGGCCGCCGCGACGGCCGGCCTTCCCGCGGCCAAAATCGAGGCTCCCTGGAACGAGAGAACCCGGAAGCCCGGCTCCTTCTCCACGGTGACTCCAAGAGGGGCGACGACGGGATGCACCAACTCGCCCGCCAGTGCGCCTCGGGGCGCAACCAGGTAGTCTGCTTCACCCCTCAGGATGGTTGGCTTCAAGAAGAAGGAAGGCATCCGAGTGAAGAGGGCCTTTTCCACGAACCAGCCTGCGATGGTGATCGCGGCCGTCGCGGCGACGATCGCCGCCGCCCTGTTGAGGGGCCTGTGGAACGCAGCCAGCGCGATTCCGGCCGACCAGTTCGTGATCGTGATTCCCAGGCTGAAGATCCCGGAGAGCAAGAACCAGAGGTCGCCGGCCGACCCTCGAGCCGCGGCCGCCGCCGTCGCAAAGCACGCCAGCAGCGAGAGCGCGCCCAGCAGGTAGGTTTCCGGAACCGTCGTCCAGAAGAGCAAGGAGGAACTCGACAGCGCAAGCAGGCAGACAAGGACTGCAGCGCGTCGCGGAGATCCCAGCAGGCGTTGGATTGTGTACAGAAGCGATACCGAGGCCGCGGCGGTCGCCGCGTTGCAGATCCAGATCGCCTGTAGCCGACTCGCCCCCAGGGCGACGAAGGCCCGGGCGACCGGCATGACCAACAGGCAGTAGAGGGGGTGGACCGTCAGCCGCCAGTGGACGCCTTCGGGATCAAGCGAGTCGCCGAGGACGCGGAAGCCGTCCGCTTCCAGCAACTGCCCCGTGATCCCCAATCGAGCGAGCGAGTCGCCGAAGACCGCGAGAATCAGTAGAAAGACCCCCACCGTCGCCCCGGCCATGACGGCGGCGAGCGCGAGATCAACGCGGTCCAACACGTCACCGGTTTTTATATGAGTTCGGTCAGCTTTTTTCAGCGTAAGCGGGGCCCTCGCGCGCATTCGCACCAAGTGCCGGCCTGCCGGGCTCTTCGACGTCGAAGCCATGCGGACTTCCTCGCGGTCGTTGGATTTGATCGACGTTCTGTGAGTCGCGATGCACGGAATCATCGCCGACCGGTCATGAAGACGCTCTAAAAGGTTTCCTAGGTCACGGTTCATAGGGGAGGCGTAGCCATATCGCCTAAGGTCGGCGGTGAAAAGTGTGGCTTAGGCTTGTTTCAAGGCGGGCGCGTCCGGCATAACTCGGGAGCTCGGCGGGGCCAGGCTCCTTTATTGAGCCGAAGGTTCGAAACATGACGATGCTTGCGACGGTCGTCGAACGTCCGCTTTGCGTGGACCTCGACGGCACTCTGATTGCGTCGGATATGCTCTGGGAATCGCTGTTCGACGTGGCGAAGAAGCGGCCGTCGGACCTGATGAAGCTGCCGACGTGGTTCGTCGACGGTCGGGCGATGCTCAAGCGGCGCCTTGCCGATCGGTCGGACGTCGATGTGACGCTCCTCCCCTACCGCGCCGACGTGCTCGAGTTCCTCCGACGGGAGCGGGCTCGGGGGAGGCGGGTCGTGCTTGCGACGGCCGCCGACGAGCGGATCGCCAACGAGATCGCCGAGCACCTTGAGGTCTTCGACGAGGTGATCGCCTCGGACGGCCAGCGGAACCTCAAGGGCCGGGCCAAGCGCGAGGTTCTGGAGGCTCGCTTCGGAGCCGGGGGGTTCGACTACATCGGCGACTCGACGTCGGACTGCGAGGTCTGGTCGTCCGCCGCGGACGCCCTCGTCGTTGGCGGTCGTCTCGTCAGGAGGTGCAGGGGGATTGTGAGAGAACCAGCGATGGTCTTCGAAACCCAGAGCAGGATTCGGCCGCTGATCCGGGCGATGCGGCCTCACCAGTGGGCCAAGAACGTCCTCCTGTTCGTCGTGCCGCTGGTCGCGCATGCCTTCGACGTTGCGACGTGGATGGCGGCGGCGGTCGCGTTCGTCTGCTTCAGCCTGACTGCCTCATCCGTCTACATTCTCAACGACCTGCTCGACCTGGAAGCTGATCGAAGGCACGTCCGGAAGCGGCTGCGGCCTTTCGCCAGCGGCGCGGCGTCGATCCCGGCCGGCGTCGCGGTCAGCCTCGCGTCGCTCGCCGCGGCCGCGGCGCTGGCCGCGACCCTCCCTCCCGCCTTCGGCGGGCTGCTGCTGCTTTACCTCGTCCTGACCACGCTCTATTCGACCGTCTTCAAGCGAAGGTTGATGATCGACGTGGTCTGCCTTGCAGGTCTTTACACTCTTCGGATCGTGGCCGGCGGCGCGGCCGTCTCCATCGTTCCGTCGCACTGGCTGCTCGCCTTTTCGATGTTCTTCTTTCTCAGCCTGGCCTTCGCCAAGCGATACTCCGAGCTGTCGCGCTGTCGCGTGGCGGGTCGGCTCCCCGGCCGAGGCTACGGGTTGGAAGACCTGGACCTGATCCGTTCGCTTGGGCCGACGAGTTCCTACGTCTGCGTTCTCGTGTTCGCGATGTACCTCAACAGCCCGGACGTTCACTCCCACTACCGCCGGCCCGAGATCCTCTGGCTCATGAGCCCAGTGCTTCTTTACTGGCTCTCCCGGCTTTGGTTTCTTGCGTGCCGCAAGCAACTCGACGAGGACCCCGTCCTGTTCGCGCTCCACGATCGGATCAGCCGCGTTTGCGGGGTGATCATGGCCATCCTCTTCGCCGCGGCGATCTGATCCTCGGCTCCTTCTTCCTTTCCCCTTGGGATTGTGCCCCCCGGCGCGGGGGAGCTATCTTCGACGGCTCCTCTCAGGACGGTCGAACAGGGAAGGAAGGGAGATCCGAGCATGATCTGGGATCGATGGGTGTTCCGTCTCGTCGCGGCCGCGTGCGCGACGGCCTCGGCCGTCGCGCCGGCCAGGGCCTGCACCAGCATCCTCGTGAGCCGCGGCGCCTCGCGCGACGGCTCGGTGATGGTGACGTACTCGGCCGACGCCCCGTTTATGCCCAAGCTCCTGCGGGTGGCCGGCGGGAAGTGGCCGGCCGGCTCGACGGTCGAGGTCAAGGCCTGGGAGGACGACGAGGTCCGAGGCACGATCCCCCAGGCCGAGCGGACCTACACGGTCGTCGGCCTGATGAACGAGAACCAGGTCTCGCTGGTGGAGACCACCACCGGCGGCCGCTCGGAGCTGGTCGATCCGAAGGGGAAGCTCGACTACGACGCCCTGATGATGCTGGTCCTCCAGCGCGCCAAGACCGCCCGCGAGGCGATCGGCCTGGTCGACTCGCTCTGCCGCGAGCACGGCTACAGCAGCTCGGGCGAGAGCTTCTCCATCGCCGACAAGAACGAGGTCTGGCTGATGGAGCTGATCGGCAAGGGCCCCGGGACCAAGGGGATCGTCTGGGTCGCCGCGCGCGTCCCCGACGGCTGCATCACGGCCCACGCCAACATGAGCCGGATCACCACCTTCCCGATGAACGATCCGGAGAACTGGCTCCACTCGCCGGACGTCATCCAGTTCGCCGCCGATCGCGGCTACTACCGGACCGATTCGGGCAAGCCGTTCAGCTTCCGCGACGCCTATCATCCGGATCAATCCGCCTCGGCCCGACGCGCCTGCGCAGGGAGGGTCTGGAGCGTCTACCGGCGGTCGACTCCGTCGGCGAACTTCTCCGACGCCTGGTTCCGCGGCGAGGAAGGGTCTGAGGACTACCCCCTCTTCATCAAGCCCGACCGACCGCTGGAACTCGCCGACGTTATGGGCCTGATGCGCGACCACTACGAAGGGACCCCCTACGACATGACCAAGGGGGTCGACGCCGGACCGTTCGGCAGCCCCCTGCGGGCCCGCGACCTGAAGTTTAAGGTCGACGGCAAGGACTACATGTGGGAGCGGCCGATCTCCACCCAGCAGGCCGGCTTCGTGGTCGTCAACCAGATGCGGGCGAACCTCCCCGACGCCGTCGGCGGGGTCTCGTGGTTCACCCCCGACGAGGCGTCGACCTCGTGCTTCACCCCCCTGTACTGCTCGATCGACGCCCTCCCCGCGTCTTACGTGAGCGGCGACTACGGCAAGTTTTCGTGGGATTCGGCCTGGTGGGTCACGAACCTGGTCTCCAACCTGACCTACGACCGCTGGTCGCGCGTCTTCCCCGACGTCAAGAAGGCCCAGGCCGAGCGTGAGGGGGCCCTGCTGAAGATGCAGCCGGTCGTCGAGGAGACCGCGACGAAGCTGGCGGCCGACGACCCGACGCTCACGCGGGCGTTCCTCACCAATTACTCCGTCTCCACGGCCTACGCCGTCTTCCGCCGCTGGCGCGAGCTGGCCGAGGCGATTCTCACCAAGCACGTCGACGCCTACCAGAAAGACGACCGGGGCGAAGCCCAGGCCCCCGGATATTCCCCCGAATGGCTCCGCAAGGTCGTCGCCGGAGAATCCGGCGCACGCCTTAAACTGCCCGCGAACGTCGGCGGCGCCGACCACTGAGCGCGCGGTTCAAGTTGGCGATTGAAAAACGCCCGGTCGCGCCGGACAATGGAGTTTCGCGCGAACACGAATGAAAGGCCCGCATGTTTCGCGGGGCCCCCAACGGGCCCCGGCGGGCTTCTTCCACGCGGCACAAGGGGAAGGGCGATGGAGATTCACCGTCACTTCGAGAAGCGACGGCGGCCCGGAGCGAGCAGGGCGTCCACGTCGTCGGCTGCAGCCGTGGTCGCGACGATCTGGGCCCTGGCGATCTCGGCTTCGGTCGGACTCGCCAAGGACGGCCGGCTGCCCGACCCCCGCCTGGAACTCGCCAAGGGCGCCCACGTCAGCGTCATCGGCAACACGCTCCCCGACCGCATGCAGCACACCGGCTGGCTCGAAGCCGTCATGCACAGCCGGTTCCCCGATCACGAGCTGACCGTCCGCAACCTGGCTTTTTCCGGCGACGAGCTGACGATCCGCCTCCGCTCCGCCGCCTTCGGCACGCCCGACGAATGGCTGACGAAGAACCGAACGGACGTCGTCTGCGCGTTCTTCGGCTACAACGAGTCGTACGGCGGTCTGGCCCAGTTCCGGACGGACCTCGACGAATTCATCAAGCACACGCTGGCGCAGAAGTACAACGGCGAGTCGGCCCCGAAGCTCGTCCTCTTCTCTCCGATCGCCTTCGAGGATCTGCACGACCCCTCGCTCCCCGACGGCAAGGACGTCAACCTCCGGCTGGAGCGGCTCACGGCCGTCATGTCCGACCTGGCCGAGACCCGCAACATCCGGTTCATCGACCTGTTCCACCCGACCCAGAAGCTCTACGCCAAGGCCGAGAAGCCGCTGACCATCAACGGCATCCACCTCACCTCCGAGGGAGACAAGGCGGTCGCCGAGATCGTCGAACGGGCTCTCTTCGGCGACAACAAGGTGCAGGATCCTGTCCAGTTCGCCAAGCTGCACAAGGCCGTCCTCGACAAGTCCGACGTCTGGTTCAACCGCTATCGGACGGTCGACGGCTACTCCATCTACGGCGGCCGCGCCGACCTCGCCTTCGTCGAGAAGCAGACCAACCGCGTGGTCGCCCAGCGTGAGATGGAAGTCCTCGACGTGATGACGGCCAACCGCGACAAGCAGATCTGGGCCATCGCCCAGGGGGGCGACCCCGGTCCGGTCGACGACTCCAACACCCCGCCGTTCATCCCGGTCGTCACCAACAAGCCCGGCGCGGGGCCCGACGGCGCCCACATCTATCAGGGCGGTGAGGAAGCCATCTCCAAGATGACCCCCGGCAAGAGCCTGAAGGTCAACCTGTTCGCCTCCGAGGAGACGTTTCCCGACCTGGCCAAGCCGGTGCAGATGACGTTTGACGCCAAGGGCCGGCTCTGGGTCGCCTGCTGGCCGACCTATCCGCACTGGAAGCCCAAGTCCCCTCGCAACGACAAGATCATCATCCTGGAAGACACCGACGGCGACGGCAAGGCCGACAAGCAGACCACCTTCGCCGACGACCTCCACTGCCCGACCGGCTTCGAGATCATCCCCCAGGGCGTGCTGGTCGCCCAGGCCCCCGACATCATGCTGCTGAAGGACACGAACGGCGACGACAAGGCCGACGAGCGCGTCCGCGTTCTGAGCGGCGTCGACTCGGCCGACACCCACCACACCTCCAACAGCTTCCGCGTCGGTCCCGGCGGCGACGTCTACTTCCAGGAAGGGACGTTCCACCACTCCCAGATCGAGACCCCGTTCGGCCCGCCGATCCGCAACGCCAACGCCGGCGTCTATCGGTACGAGCCGAGGTCGCAGAAGATCGACGTCTACGTCACGTACCCGTTCGCCAACCCTCACGGCCACGTCTTCGACCGCTGGGGGCAGGACTTCGTCACCGACGGCACGGGCAACGTCAACTACTACGCCACGGCCTTCTCGGGGCACCTGGAGTTTCCCGACAAGCACCGGCCGGTGAAGCCGTACTTCCAGCAGCGCACCCGCCCGTGCGCCGGGACCGAGATCCTCTCCAGCAAGCACTTCCCCGAAGACTGGCAGGGCGACCTGCTGGTCTGCAACGTGATCGGCTTCCAGGGGATCCACCGCTACAAGTACCAGGACGCCGGATCCGGCTTCACGGCCGTCGAGCAGGAGCCGCTGGTCTTCTCCAGCGACACCAACTTCCGGCCCTCCGACGTTGAGACCGGCCCTGACGGCGCTATCTACTTCCTCGACTGGCACAACCCGCTGATCGGCCACATGCAGCACAACCTGCGGGATCCCAGCCGAGACGCGACCCACGGCCGGATCTACCGCGTCACCTACGAGGGCCGGCCGCTCTCGGAGAAGGCCGTCATCGCGGGCCGGTCGATCGAGGAGCAGCTTGAGCTGCTGAAGTCGCCCGAGGACCGCGTCCGCTACCGCGTGAAGGCCGCCCTGTGCGCCACCGACCCGGCGAAGGTCCTGCCCGCTCTGGCCTCCTGGCTGAACAAGCTCGACCCCAACGATCCGGCGCTTGAGCATCACGTCCTGGAAGCCCTGTGGGTCCACCAGACGTACGACCTGGTGAACCTGGACCTCCTCCGTCGCTGCCTGACGGCGACCGACCCCCGGGCTCGCGCCGCCGCCGTCCGCGTTCTCTGCTGCTGGCGAGACCGGGTGCCCGACGTGATCGACGTCCTCCGCAAGCTGGCTCGCGACGAAAACCCGCGCGTCCGGCTGGAAGTCGTCCGCGCGGCGAGCTTCTTCGAGGAGCCTGACGCCCTGGACGTCGCCCTGAGCACGACTGAGCTTCCTTCCGACTACTACCTGGATTACACCCGCGGCGAAACCCTCCGGGCGCTGGAGCCGGTGGTGAAGAAGGCTCTGCGGGAGGGCCGCGAGATCGAGTTCCGCAGCGAGGCCGCCGCTCGCTACTTCCTCGACCGCGCCGCGGCCGAGGATCTGATCCAGATGAAGCGGACGGCTCCGGTCCTCCGCGAGATCCTCTTCCGCTCCGGCGTCCGCGAGGACGACCGCCGCAAGGCCCTGGCCGAGCTTTCGGCCTCGCTGGGCTTCACCCCGGCGAAGGTGCTGGCGGAACAGCTTTCGGCCCGCGACGCCGAGGGCGCGGCGGCGATCGACGACGCGGTGGCGATGGAACTGGCCCGAATGCTCGGCGAGCGCGACCGGGCCGAGCTGACCGCCGTTCGGCCGCTGGCCGAGACCCTGGCGACCTCCGCCAAGTCTCCCATCGTCCGCCGGATCGGCCTGGCGACGCTGGTCGCCGCCGACGGCTCGGCCGACCCCGCGTGGACGCTCTCGCTCCGCTCGGCCGCCGGCCTCCGCGACTTCCTGGCCGCGGCCCCGCTGATCCGCGACCCGATCGTCCGCTCGGGCCTCTACTCGAAAATCGAGCCTCTGCTGCACGACCTTCCCGCGAACCTCGCCGGTCCCAAGGGGGGCAAGGGGACGGTCGGCCGCTACGTCCGCGTCGCCCTTCCCCGCCGCGGGACGTTGACCCTGGCGGAAGTCGAGGTGATGAGCGACGGCCGCAACATCGCCCTCGGCTGCAAGGCCTCGCAGAAGAACACCGCCAACGACGGCGTGGCCTCCCGGGCCGTCGACGGCCAGACCTCCGGTCTGTACAGCATGAGCAGCCAGACCCACACCCAGGAGAACACCGACTCCCCCTGGTGGGAGGTCGACCTCGGCGACGAGTACCCGATCGAGGCGATCGTGATCCACAACCGCCGCGATGGGAACCTCGGCCGTCGGCTCCAGGGATATGAGCTGTCGATCCTCGACGGTTCTCGCCAGGTCGTCGACCGCCGGGCCGACCTGCCGGCGCCCGAGACCAAGGCCCGCCAGGACTATGCGGGCGACGGCCCCGCCGGCGTGGTCCGACGCGCCGCGATGGACGCCCTGACCACCCTCCGCGGCCATGAGGCCGAGACCTTCCGGGCCCTGGCGAAGTTCGTCCGCGACGGCGTCGACCGTCCGGCCGCCATCCTGGCCATCCAGAAACTGCCGGCGACCACCTGGCCGTCCGACGAACTCCCGACGCTGGCCGACGCCCTCCTGAAGAACGTCGCCGCGATCCCCGTCGCCGACCGTCGCACCCCCGCGGCGCTCGACGCCCTGCAACTCGGGGACATGATCGCCGCCAATCTTCCGGCCGACCGGTCCAAGGCCGTCCGCAAGGCGCTCGGCGAACTGGGCGTCCGGGCGATCCGGATCGGCACGGTTCTCGAACAGATGCGCTACGACGTCGACCGGATCGTCGTCCAGGCGGGTCGGCCCGTCGAGTTCGTCTTCGAGAACGTCGACGTGATGCCCCACAACTTCGTGGTGACCCAGGCCGGGTCGCTCGAAGAGGTGGGCCAACTCGCCGAGGCCACCGGCCTCCAGCCCGACGCGATGAAGCGGCAGTACGTTCCGCCCTCGAACAAGATCCTGCTGGCGAGCAAGCTGCTCCAGCCCCGCGAGGTCGAGCGGATCGCCTTCACTGCGCCGACGACCCCGGGCGTGCTGCCTTACGTCTGCACGTACCCCGGCCACTGGCGGCGGATGTACGGGGCCCTCTACGTCGTGGAGGACCTGGACGAGTATCTCGCCTCGCCCGAGGGCTATCTGGCCGCCCACCCGCTGCCGATCGCCGACGAGATGCTGAAGTCGACGCGGCCCCGGACGGAGTGGACCTTCGACGACCTCAAGGCGTCGATCGCCCAGCTCGACCCCGCCGCCTCGGGCGACGTGGGCCGGTCGTACCAGAACGGCCGCCAGCTCTTCCAACTGGCCTCGTGCGCCTCGTGCCACCAGGTCGGCGGCGTCGGCGCCGTGTTCGGCCCGGATCTGGCGAAGCTCGATCCCAAGCAGACCCCGGCCGACCTGTTGAAGAACGTTCTCGACCCCTCGGCGAACATCAACGACAAGTACGCCGGCTACGCCCTCGAGCTGTCCTCCGGCCAGGTCGCCAACGGTCTGATCGTCGAGGAGACGGCCGACGCCATCAAGCTCGTGGAGAACCCGCTGGCCAGCGTCGTCCCGCGGGTCATCCCCAAGGCCGAGGTCGAAGCGCGGGCCAAGTCCAAGGTCTCGATCATGCCCAAGGGCCTGCTTGACAAGCTGACCCGCGAGGAGATCCTGGACCTCATCGCGTACGTCGCCGCCGCCGGCGATCCCAACCATCCTCTCTTCCGCTCCGCCCACGCCGGCCACGGCCATGGGCATGGGCCGGCTCACCCCCCTGCCGCTGCTGCGAGCGGCTCTGGGCACTGAGCCCGGCCAGGTCCGACGCGGGGAGTTGCCCTTGGGGTCCATGGCCACGCAAGCGTGGCCATGGACCGGCATGGGATGATCGCGCGGCCGTCGCCGATTGCATGGCCACGCAAGCTTGGCCATGGACCCCAGCAAGCGGATCTGGATACCGAGCGAGACCGATTCGCCGCGCCTCCTGGACTCTCCGTTTGGCCGTGGATTTGCGGGAATGGCGTTCCATCTCAACGAGGAGCCGACGATGTCGAACGCCCCCGAACTCATCCTGCGCAACGGCCGAATTGCTACCCTCGATACTCACAAGCCGTTTGCGCAGGCCGTGGCGATCGCCGGCGGCCGATTCGTCGCCGTGGGCGACGACGCCGAGGTGATGAGGCTCAAGACCGACGCGACGAAGGTCGTCGACCTTCAGGGCCGCACGGCCGTCCCGGGCCTGAACGACTCCCACCTGCACCTGATCCGGGGCGGACTCAACTACAACATGGAGCTGCGCTGGGACGGCGTCCCCAGCCTGGCCGACGCCCTGCGGATGCTCAAGGAACAGGCCCGGCGCACGCCGCCGCCGCAGTGGGTCCGGGTCGTCGGCGGCTGGAACGAATTCCAGTTCGCCGAGCGTCGGCTCCCCACGCTGGCGGAGATCAACGCCGCCGCGCCCGAGACTCCCGTCTTCATCCTTCACCTGTACGACAGCGCCCTGCTCAACGCCGCCGCCCTCCGCGCCTGCGGATACACCAAGGACACGCCAAACCCGCCCGGCGGTGAGATTCAGCGCGGCAAGAACGGCGAGCCCACCGGCCTCCTGATCGCGCGCCCCAACGCCAGCATCCTCTACTCGACCCTGGCCAAGGGGCCCAAGCTTCCCCCCGAATTCCAGGAGAACTCCACCCGGCATTTCATGCGCGAGATGAACCGACTGGGGATCACCAGCGCCATCGACGCCGGCGGCGGGTTCCAGAACTACCCCGAGGATTACCAGGTGGTCGACGCCCTCCACAAGAAGGGCGAGATGACCGTCCGCATCGCCTACAACCTCTTCACCCAGCGCCCCAAGCACGAGTTCGACGACTTCTCCAAATGGGTCGCGATGACCAAGCCCGGAGCCGGTGACGACCTCTACCGGGTGAACGGCGCGGGCGAGATGCTCGTCTTCTCGGCGGCCGATTTCGAGGACTTCCTCGAACCTCGCCCCGACCTGCCGGACACGCTGGAGGACGAGCTGCACAAGGTCGTGAAGCTCCTGGCCGAGCACCGTTGGCCTTTCCGCATCCACGCGACGTATAACGAGTCAATCACCCGTTTCCTCGACGTGTTCGAGCGGGTCGACCGCGAGGTCCCCTTCGACGGCCTGCGCTGGTTCTTCGACCACGCGGAGACGATCGACGAGCGGAACCTGGAGCGTGTGAAGGCCCTGCAAGGCGGGATCGCCGTGCAGCACCGGATGGCCTACCAGGGCGAGTACTTCATCGACCGTTACGGCGCCGAGGCCGTCGCGCATTCGCCGCCGTTCAAGAAGATGCTGGCGATGGGCGTCCCCGTCGGCGCGGGGACCGACGCCACCCGCGTCGCCAGCTACAACCCCTGGGTCGCCCTGTACTGGTTGACCGCCGGCAAGACGGTCGGCGGCGCGACGCTCTACCCTGAGGCGAACCGCCTGGACCGCACGGAAGCCCTCCGTCGCTACACCCACGGCAGCGCCTGGTTCTCCGGCGAGGAAGATTCCAAAGGCCTTGTGGCGCCCGGATACCTGGCCGACCTCGCGGTCCTCAGCGACGACTACTTCTCGGTCCCCGAGGAACAGATCAAGGGGATTGAATCCGTTCTGACCATCCTCGGCGGCAGGCCCGTCTACGCCCGCGACGAGTTCCGCGACCTTGACCCGCCCGTGCTCCCCGTCATGCCGGACTGGTCGCCGGTGAAGTTCTACGGCGGTTACTATTCCGCGGCCGCCTCGTCCGCGGTCGTCCAACGCGCCTGTTGTTCGCCTTCGCCGTCAAGGCTCCATGCCTGGCTCCACAAGCTCGGCGGCGCCTTCGACGGGCCTCGCGGCTTCGGGCTCGGCTGCGACTGCTTCGCATTCTGACGACTTCAACACGACGGCGAGGAGATCAAAACGGGGTGCCATGCCCACGCTCGTCGTGGGCATTCGATCGGCGACGGTCGCGCAATCTTCATACGCCGATCCATGGCCGCGCAAGCGTAGCCAGGCCGCCCCGAGTTAGGTAGAGAGCGGACCTCGAAACAACTCGGTGCTGCTGGTTGATGGGTTTCAAGAAAGGCGAAGATATGGGTAGACGTCGAATCGTCCTGCGCCTCGCGTGCCTCGTCGCGGCTTCTATTCCCGTCGCGCAAACCTTGGCGCAGGAGCCGGTGAAAGAGACCGTCCTGACCGCCCCGCGCGGGCTGCCGGTGAAGGTTCGGATGGAGGGGCCGTACACGGCCGTCGCCTCGCTGCAGGTCGTCTGCTACTTCAAGCACAAGCCGACGGGCGACTTCGCCAGGGGCGCTCCGGTCGAGCTGGACAAGCACATGGGCGGCGTGATCGCCTCGCTCCGCGATCGCGAGGAGTTTCGCGGCGATCCGCTGGAAACGATCCTGCTGACGCCCCCGCCGAACGCCATCAAGGCCCAGGCGCTCTTGCTGATCGGCCTGGGGGATGAGGCGATGCTCTCGACGGGCCTGATGGAGCAAGTCGGCCGCGCTGCGGTCCGCGAGGCGTCCCGGCTGCGGGCGGCGACCGTCGCCTTCGCCCCGCTCATCCGCGACCAGGGGAACGACACGATCGGCACGGGCGAGATCGAGCGGGCCGTCACCCGCGGCGTGTTCCTCGCCTACGACACCGAGAAGCGGCTTCAGGAGCAGGGGCTCGCCCCCGCATGGACGCTCGAAAGCTGGGAGGTCGAGGCCGGGCCCGCCTTCTACGACGAGACGATCGCCGGCGTCCAGAAGGCGATCGCTGAGGCCGCGGCCGCCATCGCTGCTCGATCGACCGAGCCCTATCGTCGGCCCGCACGATGAGGATCAACCCCTTCGCCTCCGGTTTGTGCGATGGTATGGTTGGCGAGGAAACATCGGCTTCAACGCGAGGCTTCGCATGGACTCAGCGGGCGACTTCTCCCACATCCCGGTGATCGACGTCGCCGAGCTTGTCGCGGGCGCGCCGGGGCGGTTCGAGGTCGCCGAACGCCTGGGCGAGGCGTGTCGCGAGAGCGGCTTCTTCTACGTCGTCGGCCACGGCGTCGACGATGACTTGCAGGGGCGCTTATATGAATTGAGCCGCACCTTCTTCGCGCGGCCCGTCGAGGAGAAGATGCGGATCCGGATGGCCCTCGGCGGTCGGGCCTGGCGGGGATACTTTCGCGTCGGCGACGAGCTGACCTCGGGCAAGCCCGACCAGAAGGAGGGCGTCTACTTCGGCGCCGAGCTTTCGCCCGACGATCCCCGCACCCTGGCCGGCAAGCCGCTGCACGGCCCCAACCTCTTCCCCGTCGAGCCGCCGGGCTTTCGCGAGGCCGTCCTCGACTACATGGCCGCGCTCACGACGCTGGGCCATCGCCTGATGGCGGGCCTCGCGCTGAGCCTGGGGCTGGAGGAGTCGTACTTCGCCGAGACGCTCACCGGCGACCCTCTCGCACTCTTCCGCATCTTCAACTATCCGCCGCCCGCCGATACCTCGCTCTGGGGCGTCGGCGAGCACACCGACTACGGCCTGCTGACGATCCTGCTCCAGGACGACGCCGGCGGCCTTGAGGTGAAGTCGCGGTCGCAGTGGGTCCCAGCGCCTCCCCTGCCCGGCTCGTTCGTCTGCAACATCGGCGACATGCTCGACCGGATGACCGGCGGCCTGTATCGCTCGACGCCGCATCGCGTTCGCAACCCCGCCCCACGCGACCGGCTCTCGTTCCCGTTCTTCTTCGACCCGTCCTTCGACGCGCCCGTTCGACCGATCGCGATCCCCGGCTGCAGCCCGATCGCCGATGACAGGGACGAGCGCTGGGACCGCGCCAGCGTCCACGCCTTCCAGGGGACCTACGGCGATTACCTGCTCGCCAAGGTCGGCAAGGTGTTCCCGGAGCTGCGGGCGTCGGTGCTGTGACCTGAATGTTCTTCAGCCATGAATCGGAGTCCTCGACCATGAACCTCGACGAGATCCACAAGGCCAAGGCCGATCACCCGATCCACGAGCTGTTCGCTCGCCGCTGGAGCCCTTACGCGTACTCCGACAAACCCGTCTCCGACGCCGATCTGCGGTCGTTGTTCGAGGCGTCGCGGTGGGCGGCCTCGTCGTACAATGAGCAGCCGTGGTCTTACATCGTGGCGACGAAGGCCGACCCGGAGGCTCATGCGAAGCTTCTCTCGTGTCTCGTCGAGGGGAACCAGGCCTGGGCGGCCATTGCGCCGGTGCTGGCGATCGGCTGCACCAGCCTGCACTTCAAGCATAACGGCAAGCGGAACGCGGCCGCCGAGCACGACCTGGGCGCGGCCAGCTTCAGCCTGGCCCTCCAGGCCGTGGCGCTGGGGCTGCACGCCCACCAGATGATCGGCATCCACCCGGATCGCGTCCGCGAACTTTACAAGGTTCCTGAGGGCGTCGAGCCGCTGACGGGCATCGCCGTCGGCTACCTTGGCGACATCAACGACCTCCCGGAGAACATCCGCGGCCGCGACACCGCCGCCAAGCCGCGCAAGCCGCTTGCGGAGTTCGTCTTCGGCGAGGCCTGGGGGACGACCTCGCCGCAGATCGGTTGATGCGATTCAACAGCCGACCTTGGCCGTCGCGCGGAGTTTCGCGATAATGGAGATCAGCAAGATCGAGTGGTCCGAATCCTCCCCCGCCCAGCGAGGCTGTATCCGATGTCGCGCAACACGCCCTTCGATCGCCTGGCTGCCTGGAATCTGCACCGCACGCGCCGGCACTTCTTCCGGGAATGCGGCGTGGGTGTTGGGAAGATGGCGCTGGCGTCGCTGCTGATGCAGCAGTCGCAGGGGGGCGCACGGGCTTCCGAGATTGCGATCCCGGGCGATCCGATGGCGCCTCGGGCCCCGCATTACGCCCCCAAGGCGAAGCGGGTGATCTTCATGTTCATGGCTGGAGCGCCCAGCCAGCTTGATCTCTTCGACAACAAGCTGGAACTGACCCGGCACGACGGCAAGCCCATCCCCGCCGAGGTCGTGAAGGACCAGCGCTACGCTTTCATCCGACCCGACGCCAGCCTGATGTCGTCGCGGTACAAGTTCGGCCGGTACGGCGAGTCCGGGGCCGAACTGTCGGAGATGCTGCCGAACCTGGCGAAGGTGGTCGACGACATCGCCCTCGTCAAGTCGATGCACACCGACCAGTTCAATCACGCCCCCGCGCAGATCTTCATGGAGACCGGCTCGCCCTTCCCGGGCCGGCCGGCGATCGGCTCGTGGGCCGTCTACGGGTTGGGGAGCGAGTCGACCGACCTGCCGGGCTTCGTCGTCCTGTCGTCGGGCGCCGGCCTCAGCGGCGGGGCGGCGCTCTGGTCCAGCGGGTTCCTCCCCACGTCGTTCCAGGGGGTGCCGTTCCGCTCGAAGGGAGACCCGATCCTCGACGTCGCCAGCCCGTCGGGCGTTGATCGCCGCTTCGACCGCGACTCGCTCGACCTGATCCGCGACCTCAACCGCGACCATCTCGGAGCCGTGGGCGATCCCGAGATCGCCACCCGCGTCGCTGCTTACGAGATGGCCTTCCGCATGCAGGCCAGCGCTCCGGAACTGATGGATCTCTCAGGCGAGGACCCCGAGACCCTGGCCCTCTACGGCGTCACCCCGGGCAAGCCGTCGTTCGCGATGAACTGCCTCCTCGCGCGGCGACTGGTCGAGCGCGGCGTTCGGTTCATCAACCTCTTCCACGAAGGTTGGGACCACCACTCGGACGTCGCAGGCGGCCTGAAGGGCCAGTGCGGGGCGACCGACAGAGGCTCCGCCGCCCTGGTGATGGACCTGAAGCGCCGGGGGCTGCTGGAAGACACCCTGGTCGTCTGGGGGGGCGAATTCGGCCGCACGCCGATGGTCGAATCCAACGCGGCGCTCGGCCGCAGCATGGGCCGCGACCACCACCCGCAGGCGTTCACCATGTGGCTCGCCGGCGGCGGGATCAAGCCGGGGCAGACCATCGGCCGGACCGACGACCTGGGCTTCCACATCGTCGAGGACCCGATCCACGTCCACGACCTCCAGGCCACCATCCTCCACCTGCTGGGCTTCGACCACACCCGACTCACCTTCCGCTCGCAGGGCCGCGACTTCCGACTCACGGACGTTCACGGTGAGGTCGTCAAGAAGCTCCTGGCCTGACGACCGACTCGGTTGGTATGCTTCTTGCCCGTGAGGAGTACGATCGGCGCGGCCCACCCGCGCGCCGAAATCGAGTCATCGCGAAAAGGGAGTGTCCAGATGAGTGGTATCAGGCGATTCGGCGCGGCGGCGACTCTCGGAGCCATGCTGGCGGTCGGCGGGGCCTCCGCCTGGGGGCTGCAGGAACCGGGACCCATCGAGCGCGCCGGCGCGTCCCTCGACGAGGCCGGTCGATCGCTCCGTCAGGGGCTTGAACGCGGCTTCAACCGCACCCGCGAGGCCGTCCGCGAGTCGTTCGAGCGGACCCGCGACAAGGTCAACGACATGAGCATCGAGGCCCGCGTCTACGGCCGCCTCCACTGGGACAAGATGCTGGAGTCCAGCACCTTCGACATCTCGTCCGAGGGGCCCGGAATCCTCACCATCCGCGGCTCGGTCCCCAGCGCCGAGGCTCGCAAGCACGCCGTCGACCTGGCCGCCGACACCGTGGGCGTCACCCGCGTCGTCGACCAACTCGCCGTGCAGACGACCACCCGGACGATCGAGAGCGAAACGGCCCCGGCCCCGGGCTCGACACCGGCCACGCGAGTCCGTCCCGCCCCGGCTCCACGAGCGACGCCGGCTCCTGAGCCAAAGCCCGAGTGACCGACACCGCTCGATCGCTTGTGACGTGTCGAATGCACCGACGCCCGGCTCGACGCCGGGCGTCGTCATGCGCGGGCTATCACACCCGCAGGAACGTCTTCGTCCGGTAGAGGTGATAGAGGAACAGCCACTTCAGGACGAGCACGCCGATCGCGCCGACGATCGCCGCGACGGGCGCGCTCATCAGCGCCATCGTCCCACCCAGGAAATACGTGCGGATGTCCGGGAACTTCACGATGCTCTGGACCACGTAGATCGTGATGGCGTTCATGCCGATCACGACGAAGAAGAAAGACCACCCGCGCAGCTTCCAGACGTCGATCACCAGGTAGAACAGCCCCAGCAGCACGAGGCTGAACCCGCCGGCGACCAGGACGAAACTGCTGGTCCACAGGTTCTTGATGACCGGGAAGACGTGCCCCCAGCCGTAGCCGGCCGCGACACAGAGCACACCCGCGCCCAGCAGGCCGAGGGCCTTCATCCCGGGCTTACGCGCTGAGAGGAGCCACTCGCCGGCCAGCACTCCCAGGAGCGCCGTGGCGACGGCCGGGATGGTGGAGAGCAGTCCCTCGTTATCGCCCGTGCCGTAGTAGCTCGGCATGATCCGTCCCGGCAGGACGTGGCGGTCGACCCAGCCGACGAGATTCGTCGCCTTGGAGTAATCGCCGCGCATGTGGGTCTCGGGCGCGGGGACGAGAGCCAGCAGGGCCCAGTAGCCAAGCAGGATCGCCACGGCTGTGATCGCCTGCGTGCGCACCGAGGTGAACAGATAGAGAAGCGAGGCGACGCAGTAGCAGACGGCGATCCGCTGAAGCACGCCCACGTATCGCAGGTTGGCCCAGTCCCACTTGAGCGCGCCGTTGTAGATGAACGCGATCACGAGCATCAGCGCCGTGCGGCGGAGCGTCCGCCAGAGGGCGTGGCCGCGGGGGCTGTCGCCGGTCTGGTACTTCTTCAGCGAGAAGGGAACCACGGTCCCAACGACGAAGAGGAAGAGCGGGAAGATCAGGTCGTAGAACCGGAACCCTTCCCACTCGACGTGCTCGAACTGTTCGCCGATCGTCGCCGCCTGGGGCGTGTCCCACCACTTGCAGAGGGCGCGGGCGAGCGCGTCGCCGCCGATGATCCAGAACATGTCGAACCCGCGCAGGGCGTCGATCGAGACCAGCCGTTCGGGCTTCGGCGGCGGCTCGGGCGTCGCAACCGCCGGCGCTTCGGCTTCGAAGCCCGTCGCTTCGGGATCTTCGTTCAGATCATCTCCAATCGGCTCGGTCGCGGTGCTGGACATGCAGGCTCCCCCATCGTCGGGCGTCGTTCACCACGCCGATTGTAGCGGGGCGGAGGGCGCGGCGTCGATCGCTCGCCCCTCCGCGAGGGCTTGCGCGTCTGCTTACTTCGCGGCGGTCGGAAAGTCCGCGGGGACGGGGAGGGTGACCGCGCCGGTGGCCGCCCATTCGCAGGAACGGGCGATCAGGGTGCGGAAGTCGGCGGCGGCGACGGCGCCCAGGTCGTCGGCCGTGGTGTGGCCCATGACGTTCGTGACCACCCGGCCCTTGCCGAAGGGGATCGCCCAAACCATCGGCTCATTGGTTCCGGTGCCGCCCTTGGACGGGGCTGAATATGCGGTGGCGAGCACGTCCATGTCCTTCGCCGGCCCGCGCTGGCCGTGGTAAAGCTCGTCGATGGCGTGCGGCCAGATCGGCGGCAAGCCTTTCATGATCGGGTGATCGGGCTTGCGGACGAGGACGGCGAAGGAGTGCCGCGCGCCGTGGCCGGCCCCAGGCCCCTCCCCCTTCGGCGTGCGGACGACCTTGCCGGCGTCGTCGATCGTGAGTCGATCGCCGTACTTGGCGTCGCGCCAGCCCAGGCCGATCATCTCGTTGTAGGCCGGCCAGTCGGGGAAGGCGTTGTTGGCCGCGTGCATCACCACGAGGCCGCCGCCGCCGGAGACGTACTCCTCAAGCGCCTTGCGGACCGGGGCCGGCCAGGAGTCGCCGTTGTAGTTGGTCAGGACGACGTCGTACGCCTTGAAGTCAGGTCGGAACGAGTCCCAGGCGGCGGCCGGGGACTTCTTCGGCGGCGTGGTCGCGACGCCCACCTCGAACCGGCCGGTCTTCTCCAGGTCGGCCTTCAACAGCGGCGTGGTCGTTTCCCAGACGTGGTTGTTTTGCCCTTCGATGAACAGGACCTTGACCTTCTCCGCAGCGTCGGCGTTGGCAGCCGTTGCGATGAGAAGGGCCGCCCCGATCGCCGTCGCCGCTCGCACGATCTTCACTCGCGACATACTCGTCGTCCTCCATTTCCTGAACGTCCTGTCGGTTTGAGCCGTCTCCACGATACCGGACCAGGTTCGTCACGCAATCGGACGTCGGCTGAGGCAAGCCCCGTCCGGACGGCCGAGGCCGGGGATTCACGTGTCGTCGAAGACGAACAGATCGAGGCAGGGACGCGGCGATTCATCGTCGGTGATTCATCTCATCATCATCACGGTCACGCCGATGTGCGTAAATCGCATCGATCATAGACGGATCATTGCATTGCCATGTAACGTCCGTGCGTGGGAGCGAAACGCCGCTGAAGTTCTCCCCCCCCAGTTCGATTCTTGTTCCGATTTCAATGATCGCGCCCGTTGATTCGAAACCCGCGACGCCGCGGATTCCTTGGCCGCCGATGTGCTCGGCGCGAACGGATCCAAGAGCGACCAACGAAGGTTGTCGTCGTTGTTTGACGGATTGACGGACTCATCGAGGAGATGGTCGACGATGATTATTCAAGGCAAGTCCGCGTTGCGCCTTGGCGCATGTATTCTGGCAATGGGATGGGCGTCGTTCGCCCGAGCAGATTTCGTCTACTATTCGTTGCGGACCTCGTTCGACGCCGCCGCCCCTGGTACGACTCTGGAGAATTTCGAGAACTCCCACTCAAGCAGCGCCCTGGTTGACGGGCCGCTCGATCAGACCACCAACAATATTGCGTTCCATACCGGCGAGATTATCCCGAACTTGCGGATCACGAGCGTAGGGAGTTCGACGGGAGATTTCTACGTCAACAATTTCTACGCGTCGACTATTCTGTTGACGGTCAACCGGAGTGATAACTTCGCTCGGCTCGACTTCTACCAGAGCGCGATCACTCAGTTCGGAATAGATCTCTTCACCAGCAGCTCCGGTGGAGACTATACCGTCCGGATCTACGGCAACTCGGGTCTACTTGACACGAAGACGGTTACTTCGAGCGGCTTCTTTGGGTTCACGAGCACCGTGGGCGTTACGCGGGTGGAACTCCAGGCGAACTCCTTTGAATCGTTCGACAACATCGCCATCGGCGGCGGCATCAGCGCCGAGGCGGTTCCCGAGCCGACCAGCCTGGCGTTGCTGGGTCTGGGAGCGGGTGGTTTGATGATCCAAGGCTGGCGTCGCCGTCGCGCGACGACCCCCGCCTGCTGATCTCGATCGTCCGGAGCCAGAAAACGACGACGCCTCGGCTGGTCGCGACGAAGCGCGGGCCGAGGCGGGCGTCTTTTTTTTTCGATGCGTCGTCTCAGAGCGACGGGTTGTCACTTGGTTTCGCGGGTCAGCTCGAAGGCCATGTTTTCCTTCTTGGCCCCCTGGGTGGACTGCCAATCGGCCTTGACGCGGGAGTCGGACTGGAAGTCCAGGACCAGGCCGCTGATGTGGAGCCCCTTCTCTGAGTCAATGTTCGAGCCGCCGTCGAACACGAAGACCAGGTGGTCGGGCTTGGACGCCGCCCGGTCGAGCTTCAGCCTCGGCTGATTCTGGGCGGCGCAGTAGTGGGTCATCTTCAGGTCGTCGCCGTCGAGGTGATAGACGGAGATCATCTCCATCTTGGTGCCTGGCGAACTGGTCTCGACCAGGGCCGAGCCGGCGCCGGTGACCTTGTACTGGACCTGATCGTTCCCTTCCTCGTTGCAGGGCGTGCCCAGGTTCTTCCACTCGCCCGCCATCGTCTTGAGGCGGTCGAAGGCCGCCTTCGCCGTGACCGGGCCGTCCTTCTTACCCTCGTCGCCAGCGCCCAGGGCGGACGCGACCAGGCTTGCCGACAGAACCAGCGCATTGAACGCGAAGAGTCGCCGCATGAGAACCTCCCCCTATAATCCGTTTTGGGAACGCGTTTCGTATGACGAACCGACCGTCCGTGGTCACCGCTCCGGTTGCTCCGTCGCCAGGGACAGGGAAACATACAACCGTGGTGTACGGGCGTCAAGTTTCGGTGGGAGGAATTTCGAAAATATGGCTCAGTTGAACATGTCGTTCGAGCATGGCCAGCCCTGGGACGCGGCGCGAGCGAATTTCGAGTCGTCGATCGAGAGGGCTCGGCAGGAACACGGGCGCTGGATTCATTCGGTGACGTGGTCGGAGGATCGGACGTCGGCGAGGCTGGCGGGGCCGTCCTACGAGGTCGTCCTGAATCTGGACCCAACCCACGTTCGGGCGCAGGGCAAGATCCCGCTGGCGCTCAAGCTGCTGGAGCCGGCGGTGCGACGGTTCGTGGAGCGGACGTTGCGGGATCAGCGGCCGGAATCGGCGTAATCACCTGGAGACAAGCCCATTCGGGCGTGTTCGGCGACCTCCAAGGCCGAGAGCGCTCGATCGTAGACCGCGACCTCGTCGAGCTTGCCCTCGAAACTGTCCGCGTGTTCGGCCCGGTCTCCGAGCGTGAATGCGGCAAGAGTACCGCGGGGTGCGGGGACGGAATCGGCGTCGGCTTCGACGTCGAGCTTGCCGTCGAGGAAAACCCGCACCTGGCGCCCCTGGCGAACGAAGGCCAGGTGATGCCAGGTTTTGGCGGTTGCGTCGGCTTTGCCGATTGCTGGGCGGTCGTTCTTCGGGTCTCCGTGGGTGAAGACGAGTCGGTTGGGCGGGGCGCCCTCGGCGTCTCCCGAGATGACGACTGCGTCGCCCGGTCCCCCGTCGCGATTCTGTTCAAACAGGACGCCGGCGACGGGTCGACGGGCGGGGTCGAGTCCGTTCCAGAACCAGAGGTCGATGGAATAGACCTCGGGCGAGACCGGCAGACTCGCTGTAATCGCTCCTCCCGCCAGGTGGTTGGCGCGGTTGACTCCGCCGTCGGCGAGGCGGAATCCAGGGAATTCGGGACCCGGGAGGAAGAGGGCGACGCCCCCGCGGCGGGTCGCCGACCATTCATGTCCGGTCGCGTCGAAGGCCGAAGCGCCGTCCATCTCGTCGAGTCGCCAGAAGGCTGCGGGGCGCGAGGCGAGCACGACCTTGGAGTAGGGCGTGACGAGGGGCTCTTCGCGACGCCGAGGACGGCCGGCGACGCGTTCCAGTAGTTCGAGCGCCGCGTCGACGATTCGAGGCTCGGCGTGGACTTCCAGCCCGGCGGTGCGTGCCGGCCAGGTCGTGTAGCCGCCGAGTACGTGCTGTTCAGGGGGTGGGATGTAGCCCTCGGAGCCGTTGGCCAGCTCGATGTTCATGGTCAGCGGCAGGGGGCTGCGGGCCTTGAGCTTCAGGCCGGTCAGCGCGTAGACCTCGTCCGGGATGGCGACGATCCCCAGCGCGCCGATGCGGACCGCCTGGAGCTTGAGCGTCCGCTCGGGTTGCTCGTCGATCAGGACGGCCTCGCGGGCGTAGACTTCGGGGATGCTCTTGGGCTGGCGGTCGCCCATCGCGGCGACGATCGGCCGGGCCCATTCCAGGCGATCGGCGTCGGGCGTGCGACGCCGGAGCGTCATCGTGGTTTCGGCCATCGCCAGCGATGGCCTTTCGAAGGACTTGATCGACTGCACCGCGCGCAGGGCCGTGTCGGCGACCTGGTCGGCGTAGGCGTCGAGGCCGGGGTCGGCCTTGGGTCGGCCGTAGTCCATCCAGTGCTGGTCGCCGCTGGTCCCCTGCGACATGATGCAGACCGGCGGCGGACCATCGGCCGCCATCCGCTTCGCCAGCGTCGAGGCGAACCGACCGTAGTAGTCGGCTGAGACAGGCGTCGAGCCGTAGTAGTGCATCGAGTAGTTCGCCAGCACGGCGATCGGTCGGCCGCCGGGCTCTCGGATCATCAACACAGTGAGCGCGGGGTCGGATGGACCGGAGGGGCCGATCACGTCCGGGTTCACGTAACCGGGGTGCATGTGCGCCCGGACGGTTTTGTGGCCGAACGGGTCGTCGATCATGCGGTCGGGCCTTCGGATCCAGCGTCGGGTGTGGGTGTGATCGGGATCATCGACGACGCCCCAGCCGGCTTCCGCCGGCGCGAGGGCCGCCGCAGCGCCTTCGATCGCCTCGGCGATCTTGCTCGGGAGGCTCGCCGCATAAGTTGGGTCAAGGGGCGTCCCCAGCGCGCCCATGACCGAGGGGGCGGTGTGCGTGTGCGTGGCCGAGACGAGCATCCGATCGAAGGCGATCCCCGTGCGACGAGCGGCGATCCCCTTGGCCTCGTCGATCAGTTCGCGGGGCATCATGCAACTGTCGACGACGACGATCGCCAGTCGGGTCGAGCCGTCGTCCAGCACGAGGCACCGTGCGGAGAGTGGGTCTCGGACGGTGTTCGCCGTCGCCTGGAGGAAGCCGCCGTTGACGATCACGGGGAACGCCGTCGGCGAAACGTCAACCACCGTCGCTCCCGCGCGGAACGCGACGGCCTCCCCAGCGCTCGCCGTCGCCGCCGTCACCAGGATCGTCGCCAGCGTCAGCAGTCTTCGAATGGTCGTGCTCATTCGGATCGTCCCGAGGAATGTCGACTTCGACTCTAATCGACCGACTCGCCAAGTTCGCGCAGACGTTGCGCCAGGCGTTCGGCGCGTTGTTCGGCGGCTTCTCTCTCAAGGCGTTCGGCTTCGGCGCGTTGTTCGGCCGCTTCCTTCTCGCGGCGTTCGACCTGGGTCTGGCGTTCGGCGGCCTGGGCCCGCTCGCGTTCGGCGATGGCGGCCTCCTGCATTTCCAGGGCGGTTTGGAAGGGGGAGCCGTCGGGGTGGTAGATCCGGAGGCTCTCCGGGCCCTCGCCGGGGACGAATCGGACGCCCAATCGTGGGCTGACCCACCCGTTCAGGTCATCGATCTTTCGAAGCCGTCCGTCGCTTCTGAGCCAGCCTTGCAGGCCTCCCTCTTCGGGGTCGTAGACGTAGTATTCCTCGACGCCCAGGTCGTCGTAGGTGCGGAACTTGCGGGCCATCTCGACGCCCCGGTTGCCGGGCGAGAGGACTTCGAAGACGACCTGAGGCGCGACTCCCCCTTCCTCCCACTGGCGGTAGGAGCCGCGATCCACCTTCGGCCGGCCGAAGACGACCATGGCGTCCGGGGCGATCCGGGCTTTGGGGGTCCCTTCCTCGTAGTACCAGAGCAAGTCGCCGGCGACGAAGACGTCGGGCCGGTTGCGGAAGAGGAACTCCAGGCCTTCCTTGATGAGGACGATCCAGCGGAACTGAACGGTGTTCTCCGACATGGGCTCGCCGTCGTCGTCGGGGTAGAGGTCCTGGTCCTGCCGGGTCCGTAGGGTCGTGCTCATGGTCGCGTCCGCCTGACGTTCCGGGGATGTCGTCCCGCCTGCGCGCCAGTATGGCGTGGAAACTCGTACAGAGCAAGGCGACCGGCGCGATCCCGATCCAATCCCGCTCTCGATTCCGCGAACGACTTCCTGAACCCTCTTCGTCCGGGGATGGCGGCGGAATACTATGGTGGGACGTGGTGGATTGGATCGGTCCGGCAAGCGGGAAAGGGGCGTTGCGTGACGGTGCTCTGGATCGTGGCCGGCGTCGTGGCCCTGGCGCTGGTGTACCTGGCGTGGACGTACAACCGGCTGGTCAGCCTGAGCCGTCGGGCCGACGGCGCGTGGAGCGACATCGACGTCCAGCTCAAGCGGCGGTGGGACCTCGTCCCAGCGCTCGTCGAGACGGTCAAGGGCTACGCCCGGCATGAGACCGGGACGCTGGAGAGCGTCGTCAAGGCCCGCACCGACGCCACCCGCGCGGCCACCGTCCCTGAGCGCGGCGAGACCGAACGCGACCTCGCCGGCGCGGTCGGCCGTCTCTTCGCGGTGGCCGAGGCTTACCCCGATCTGAAGGCCGGCCGGAACTTCCAGGAGCTGCATCGAGCCCTCGTCGACATCGAGAACAATGTCCAGTACGCGCGGCGGTACTACAACGCCGTGGTCCGTGATCTGAACACGTTGATCGAATCGTTCCCCTCATCGCTGGTGGCCTCGGCGGCCGGGTTCACTCCCCGGGGCTTCTTCCAGATCGAGGAAGGCGAACGCGCCACGCCCCGCGTCTCCTTCGACGCCTCCGCGAAGCCCGAATCCGGGGAGGCACGGCCTTGACGAGGATGCACAACAGCCTGGGCGTCCGCGTGGCAGCGCTGGTTCTGGCGGCGGTGCTCGCAGGCGGAGCGTCCCAGGCCCAGGCCCAGCTTGACGACGGCTGGTCGATTGCCCGCCTCGACGTCGACGTCGCGATTCACCCCGACGCCGGCCTCGACGTCGTGGAGACCATCGACGCCGACTTCGCCAGGGCCAAGCACGGCATCCTCCGCGAGATCCCCGTCCGTTACGCCGTGGGCATGCACCAGTACGCCCTGCGCTTCCGGCTGCTGGGGGTGGACGACGGCGAAGGGCGGACGTGGCCGGCGTCGGTCTCTTATGAGTCGAACCTGGTGAAGATCAAGATCGGCGACCCCGATCGCGTCGTTCGGGGGCGGAACCGCTACCGGATTCGATACCACGTCCAGCGGGCCATCCTCTGGGAGGGGAATCAGGCGTGGGAGGATGGCGGGCGAGCCGTGCTGCGCTGGAACGCCACGGGGACCGAGTGGCAGGTGCCGATCGCGCATTCCGTGGTGACGGTCCATCTCCCGCGCGACCTGAACGACGCCCAACTGGCCTACGACGCCTGGGTCGGCCGCTACGGCGCCAAGGGCCGCGACTTCCGCAAGCGACGGATCGACCCCAGCACGATCGAGTACGAGACCGGCCCCCTGAACGCCCGCGAGGGGATCACCGTCGAGGTCGTCATGCCGTCCGACGCCGTCGCCCGGCCGGGCTGGACCACGCAACTGCGATGGTGGCTCGTGGACAACTTCCCGTACGCCGTCTTCCCGATCACCGCCGCCCTCTGCTTCTTCGCCTGGCTCACCAAGGGCCGCGACCACCCCGGGCTGGGGACGATCGTCGTCGGCTACGAACCCCCGGACAACCTCACCCCGGCGGAGGTCGGCACGCTGATCGATGAGAAGGTCGACCTCCAGGACATCTCGGCCTCCATCATCGACATGGCCGTCCGCGGCTATCTCCGCATCGAGGACGTCGCTCGCGGCGGCTGGTTCTCCTCGGGGAACGACTACCGATTCATCCGTCTGAAGGGGCCTTCCGGGCTCAAGCCGTTCGAGAAGCGGCTGTACGACCAGATCTTCCAGGGCGGGGCCGACTCGGTCTTGCTGAGCGAGCTTCGCGAGGAGTTCTACCCGGTCCTGCCGGTGGTTACCAACGAGCTGTACCGGACGCTGAGCAAGAACCAGTACTTCGACGGCCACCCGGAGAACGTCCGCACCGGCTTCCTGGCGTTCGGCCTGGTCTGCGTGGCGGCGGCGATCGCCCTGTCGGCCTTCATCCAACTCGCGCTGATCGACCGGATCTTCTTTATACCCGTGATCGTCGCAGCGGTCCTGTCGGCCGCGTCGGTGGTGGCGACGAGTCGATATATGTCGAGGAAGACGCGCAAGGGGCGGATCGCCTGGGAGAAGATCGCCGGCCTGGAGGAGTTCATCCGCCGGGCCGAGGTGGACGAGATCCGCGAGCAGGAGCGGCGGGGCGTCTTCGAGCGGCTCTTGCCGTACGCGATCATCTTCGGCCTCTCCGACCGCTGGGGCAAGGCGTTCGCCGACCTCTACCGGACGCCCCCCGACTGGTACCGCCCATCCAACCCGGACGACTTCTCCACCTGGGTCCTGATCAACGACATGGACCGTTCCATGTGGATGATGAACCGGACCTTCCCTACCCAGCCCCGCGCCCAGATCGAAACCGGCTCCGGCCGAGGCGGCGGCTACAGTTGGTCCTCCGGCGGTTTCGGCGGCGGCGGCTCCTCCGGCGGCGGCTTCGGCGGCGGCGGCGGCTCCTCCTGGTGACCCCGAACCAACCCGCCGCGACGGCTTCGTTCGCGCGACGGGCCTGGGATTGACGTCGCTGTAACCATGATTCTCACGGGTTGTTGCGTCGATTGTTTGGGTTCAGGAATTGGCTTCGAGCGGCAAGGAAACAATCAAGTCCACTGCCCCAAGGGCCGTTCTACGGGCGGTATTCCCGCTCTTGAGTTCCTCTATAAATAGTCTGGGACGCGGCAGGCCATTTGTGCGCGAATTCCATTCTGGTTGGTCGGTTTTCCGCCCTCTCAATCCCCGCTTCCGTCAGGGCCACCACCGGCCTACAGCTACGATCGTTTCTGCCAGCCCTTTCATCAATGGTGGGCCATCGATCGCTTCGGGACTCGCCAAATATTGCATGAACACGCGCGAAATCAGATCGCTTCTCAGGAGTGGAGGAGAGCAAGAACGGGTTTGTTCATGGAGGTAGGAAGGCCAGTGATGGCGGTACTGCTTTGATACGGACTCACGATTCATCCCCGTGAGGAGAGGGAGGACCGCAGCTGATTCCTCAATGGAGCTTCCACTATCTTCCAGGGAGCAGGTCAGGTCCGCGATACGGGCCTGGATTGAAGGCTCCGGGAACCGGGCCAGCTCCTGCAGGATCGAGCCGCGAAAGTAACCTCCGCGCACCTCGGAGGCGGTCATGAGGGCCTCGTCGATGGCGCGAACTTGCCAGGGACCGCACAAGCAGTTGGCCAGTTTCACAAGTGTTCGTGCTCGCTGCGGCTTTTCAGGGATGCTCAACGCGTCATCGATGGACTCGTCAAAAACGTGGACGCGTCGCTGGTCGCCCAACTCGTGGGCCAGGGTTGCTAACGTCGTGACGCGATGCTCGCCCCTGGGCATGCTCGAGGCTGCAACGAGGGCCGCATCGAGGGCGCGGCCCCGCATCGTGCCATCCAGCGTGGCGGCCAGCGCCTTGAATGCCCGGAAGCGGTTATAGGGACCAGGGATTGCCGAGGCGGCTTCGGACGCGTCGGCAATCGCAGAGGTTCGCTGCGGTTCACTCAAATCCGGAATCAAAGCCGCCAGGATCTCCACGCGGGTATGCTCATTACCGATCGTTGAAGCCGTGAGCAGGGCGTCGTTGAGGATGCAGGCTCGATTCGGCTCGCTCAATCCTTCGGCCAGAGCGGTTAAGGCGCTGGCACGCGGGGGGGCATCGCTGATACTCAGTGCGGAGTCGACTGCGAGGCGACGCTGGTGTTCGTTCAGGAAGGGGGCCAGCCCTGATAAGGCCTGGGCACGGCGACATTCATTTTCGATGTCGAACGCGGCATCAAGGGCGAGGTCTCGCTGCCGCTCGTTGAGCGAAGGGGCTAACGTCGTCAGCAGTTTGGCGCGATGATGAGGGTTGGCGATCGTCGAAGCTGCGAGGAGGATTTCGTCGAGCTTGCAGGCCCGCTGATCGGCGTTCAAGAGCGGGATCAATGCGATCACCGCATCTGCAAGCTGTTGTTCATCGTGCATCGTCAGTACGATGTTGAGGGCGTGGCCCCGTTGCTGCTCGTCCAGTAATGGGGCCATCGTTGCCAGGAGTTGGGCGCATCCGGACTCCTCGCGAGCCGCTAGCGCGATGGCGAGAGCGTTTTCGAGAGCGTACGCTCTTGCTTCGCCTTCCAGTCTCCGTGCCAAAGCGATCAAGGCCCTCGCGCGGGTCTGCTCGTCGCTGATGGCTGAGGCGGCCTTAAGAGCGCATTCCACACGGGAGGTATCCAGCATGGGTGCCAATGTTCTCAATACACCGGTATGGGAGCCGTTACTTCTCATGCCTGTGAGGGAGGCGAGCGTTGCGTCGACGGCCATGAACTTCTGGGAATCATCCAGCAACGGAATCAACCGAAGCAACGAACCCACGCGGGAAGTGGCATGGGTGATGGCCAGTGCGGATTCGAGCGCAAGTCCGAGGATATGCGCCCGTTGCGAGTTATCCAGCAAGGGGATCAGATTCATCAGCGCTTCGATACGTCCGTCTACTCGCGCGATGGCAAGTGCCGAACCAAGCGCGGATTCGAGAGCGGTGGCTCGGTGCAGGTTGTCGAGGGTTGGAATTAATTTGGCAAGAATGTGAACCCTGGCCTCTTCTTTGGGGATGGCCAAGGCTGAGGGGAGGGCGGCGTCAAGAGCTCGTGTCCTCTGTTGTCCGTTCAGGATAGGGGCCAACAAAGTCAATACATGGGCACGCGTGGTCGCTTGGGGAATAGATAATGCGTGGCCGAGGACGGCATCGAGGACGCGGGTTCGTTGTGGGTCGTCTAGAAACGGCGTTAATTCGACGACGACTTTCACGCAGGATATTCCTGGAGTGACGGTCCGTGTGGATTCAAGGGCTGCGTCGATCGCGCGGCCCCGATCTTGGCCGTCTAGCAGTGGTGCCAACCTGATTAGTTCAGAGGCGCGCGTCGATGCGTCAGTGATGGTCAAGGCGGCGGCGAGGGCGGCGTTGAGAGCGTATGGCCGCTGTTGGTGGTTAAGCGCCGGTGCCAGTATCGCCAACGCCTGGACGCGTCTTTCCTCCGTGCGGATGGTCAGTACAGATTCGAGCGCGCCCGATAGCTGCGCGCTATTTAACAGCGGAGCCAAACTCGCGAGCGCTTCGATCCCACGATGTCCGCCGATGATGGGGAGCAAGTTTTCAAGGGCTTCTGCGATGAGCGAGCGTTTCACCGCCGGTCCGAAGTGGGAGATGAGGGCGATACGCGACCTGACTCCTTCGGCTAGGTCGGGACAACAACGGGCGTACGTCAGGGCAGCTTCGGCCGTCAGTGTCCCCGAATCGACGGCGGCTTTCAGAAGCTCGAACGGAATTACGGAGCCTAGGGTGGAAGCCCGGATGAGCGAACAGCGAACTTGACGGATCATGGCGGCTGGGGATGGGTCGCTGGCGAATTCGTCGTCGGCGAGCTGCCAGGCGCGTTCAACATCGGCGAAGTAGCCGGAGAGTTGGCCGAGGCGGAGACGCGCCCGATGCCAGCCGTTCTTGCCGGCCTCGTCCTCGGTCCAGAGAAGGACATGAATTTCGTCGAAGCGGCCGGCTTGCTCCAAGTGCCAGATCAGGTGGTCGTAGAGGTAGCCGTCTTCAGCGACGGCGTGCCAAGGGACGTCGGCTCGGCCGCGGGAGAGATCGAGATAGCGGCCGTGCGCATCGGCGAGGTCGAGGCCGAGGCCGGGGAGTTCGAATGCCTCTTTGGGTCCGGTCGGTGAAGTGAGTAGGTGGATTGCTTCGTGGCGCAACAGGTCGTGAAGGCGGTACGTGGGCGTACCGTCGGGGAGGGGGACGCCTGGGGCTAGAAGGGACTTGTCGTGGAGGTAGCGAAACGACTTGCGGGCTTTGGGGAGATCGCAGGTCCAAAGGCGGGTCAGATGTTCGGGGATTACGGATGCGTCCTCTTGGAACACACCCAACCAGGCGAATCGCTCGCGTTCTTCGCTGGACATTCTCCTTAGGCCGACGCGGAAGCTAGCACGGACGCTCAGGTTGAGACGTCGCTGATCTGATTCGTTCTTCTCCTCCGTGCCTGGAGGTTCCAGGATCCGCAGATCGGCGACTTCCTTCCGGAACTCTTTCAGAAGTTCGCCCCATGGCACGCCGCCGTTAACTTCGGAGGCGGCCAACGCCAACGCCAGGGGCAGGTTGCCCAACTCTTCAGCCAGTTCTGCTGCGAGGGCTTCTTCATTGGCGCGTAGCGGATGGGTCAACCTCTTGTCGATCAACTCGCGGGCCTCGGCGGGCGACATCGCACCCAGCTTGATCGGCGCGACGCCGGGAACGGCCGAGGCGTCGCGGGTGGTGACGAGAAGCCGACTGGTCTTGTCGACGACCCGAAACGGCTCCAGGTGCTCGGCCGCCCAAGCGTCGTCGACGACGATTAGGGCTCGCTTGCCTCGTAGCAGGCTGCGCAAACGCGCCGAGGTGGGGGCAGTCTCTCGAGCCTGATAGGCAGAGTCCCCGAAGAAGTGGACCAGATCTCCGAGCCAGGCCAGGCGCTGAGGCTCGGTCGATTCCTCTCCCAGAGTCAGCCAGAAGATCCCGTCCGGGAACGCCCCCGAGTCAGCCAAGCCTGTCACGACACTTGCCGCCAGAGCGGTTTTGCCGACACCTCCCAGGCCGTGGAGAGCGCTGATGACGGCTGTCGACGAGGCTGGCGTTTCGCCTTCCAACGCCTTGCGGATTGCGTCGGCCGCATTGGAACGCTCAACGAACTCGGGCGATACCGCTGGAAGCCCCTCCACACGCGACTGGCGCGGAGGGGTCACCGAGGGTTTATCAGGCACTCCTTCACGAGCCGTCGCACCCGCTTGTATAGCAGGGCGTCTCGCGAGAGGGGCTTGCAGATGGAGAGGTGGTCCTCGTCGAGCGGGACCGGAACGACGCCGGGGAGGCCTGGGTCGGCGCTGCGGTCGTCGACGACGATCACGCCCAGGCCCTTCCAGCCCGTGACCTTCTTCTCGCAGTAAGCTTGGGTCTTGAACCGGGTGAAGGCGTGATTGCGATACCACCGATTCAATTCGAGCAGGCGAGGATCGTTCGCCTCGAGATCCTTGACAGCGACAGTGGCCAGGAAACGTGTGAGGAACTTGACGTAATTGGCTAAGTCGGCTCCTGTATGGGGTGTGGAGATGAAGCAGATTCCTCTCGTCGCATCGGCGATCGCTTTCCAGCGTACGTCGCCGAAATCTAGGCCGTTTCGGATCATCTGCTTGACCAGCAGCCCGCCCATGCTGTGGGTAATGAACACGATGGGCTTCGCGCCGATCTCGTCTGCGTCCAGCAGGGCTAATGCGTGTGTCGCCCGATCGACCAGGGGCATTGCGGTCCCCTGCCAGGCGAACTTGGCGGCGTCGTAGCCCAGCGACCAGACGCCGAGGTTTGGGAAGTCCTTGGCGATCCACTCGGGCCAGAACGTCCCCGGCTTACTTGGGTCGGCCATCCAGTAGTCGCGTGGGTTGCCGCCGAGGCCGTGGACGAAGACGACGTCGCCGACGCGGTCGTCGCCGGCTTCGGAAACCTTGACCAACTCGCTCATTCGCTCCCGACCTCCCGCTTCACGACTTCCGAGGCCAGCCTGCATGGAATCGACGCGTGATCCATCATAACGTCGGTTGAGCGTGGGAGAAGCGAATCGGTGGTTGCGTCGTCGCGTCCGCTCGCTTACAAGGGGCGGGACGATTGGGACCAGGCGACCACTCGGCGGATAGGACCAGGCTCATGCTCGGCGCGAGATCATTGCGGACGTTTCGGGGTTGGTCGGTGATCGTTGGGGCGGCGCTCTTCGCCCCCGTCGTCTCCGCGAGCGAGCTGCATGTGGGGGCGGCTGGGGTGAGCATCACGCCTGATCGGCCGGTGGCGCTCTCCGGGCAGATGCACACCCGGATTTCCAGGTCGGTCCGCAGCCCGGTCGTCGCTAACGCGCTGGCGCTGGAGTCGCGCGAGGGGGATCGGGTTATCGACCAGGCCGTCATGGTCGCCTGCGACCTCGTCGCGATCCCGGGTCCGATCCTCCGGAGGTCCCGCGAACTCGTCGGGGCTCGAATCCCCGACTTCGACGCCGCCAAGCTGATTCTGAGCGCGACCCACACCCACACGGCCCCCGTGCTGGAGGAGGGTTTCTACGAGATCCCCAAGGATGGCGTGATGCAGCCCGGCGAGTACGCCGACTTCCTCGTCGCCCGCGTCGCCGACGCGGCCGTCGCGGCGTGGCGGGCTCGCAAGCCGAGCAAGGTGGGCTGGGGATTGGGCCACGCCGTCGTCGCCCAGAACCGCCGATCCATCTACGCCGACGGCCGCTCCGTGATGTACGGGGCGACCGCCCTCCCCGACTTCCGCGGCATCGAGGGCCCAGAGGATCACGGCGTCGAGGTGCTGTTCGTCTGGGACGAGGCGGGCAAGCTCATCGCGACGGCCGTGAATCTCGCCTGCCCCTCGCAGGAGGTGGAAGGCGAGTCGTCGGTCGACGCGGACGCCTGGCATGAGATCCGCGAATCCCTGAAGGCCCGCCACGGCGCCGACCTCGTGGTGCTGGGCTGGACCGGCGCGGCGGGGGACCAGTCGCCACACCTGATGTATCGCAAGCGGGCCGAGGAACGCATGCGAGCCCTCCGCAAACGCTCTCGCCTGGAGGAACTGGCTGCGCGGGTCGTCGCCGCCTGGGACGAGGCCCACGAGGGGGCGAAGCAGGAGGCCGTCGCCGGGGCCCCGCTCGTCCACAAGGTGGCGTCGCTCGACCTCCCCCCTCGGATCGTCTCCGAGGCCGACGCAGCTTCCGCCGCCGAGAAGGTCGCCAAGCTCTCCAAGGACCCAGCCAACCGCCGGCTCGTCCTCTGGCATCAGGACGTCGTCGACCGTCGCCGCCAGCAACAGGCGGGCGAGGCCCGGCCGTACCGCATCGAGATGCACGCGCTGCGGCTGGGCGACGTGGCGATCGCGACCAACCCCTTCGAGCTTTACACCCAGTACGGCATCCAGATGAAGGCCCGCAGCAAGGCCCTCCAGACATTCATCATCCAGCTCGCCGGCCCCGGCACCTACCTCCCCACCGAACCCGCCGTCCGCGGCGGCGGCTACAGCGCCATCGCCGAGAGCAACCAGGTCGGCCCCGAAGGCGGCCAGGTGCTCTCCGACAAGACGGTCGAGATCCTCAACGCCATGTGGCCGGAGTGACCGGACGTCGATCACCGCCGTCCGGGCCGCCGGCTCAGGCGATCAGGACGTCGCAGGCCACTTCGCCGCGAACTTGTCGGAGGCGTCGGCGGGGATCGGTTTGCCGTGGCCGAAGACGGCGGTTCGGAAGTTGAGGGCGGCGAGTTTCGCCAGGCTGCAACGGCCTTCGGCGAGGTCTTCGTAGAGGGGGCTGAGGGCCAGGCCGAAGGCGTTGGCGGCGGTGTCAGCGGCGATCAGGACGCCGCCGTGTTCGGGCCAGAGCAAGGCGATCTGGCCGGCGCAATGGCCCGGGACGTGGATCGCGCGCAGGCCGCCGGGGAGCGTGTCGCCGTCGTTCACGTCGTGCTCGATCTCGGCCGGCTCGACGGCCGTCGGGGCCTTCCCCACCAGGAACTTGCAGACGAACCAGTTGAACAGCCCCGGCGCGGGGTGGAGGGGGCGGATGCACTCGCCCTTGCGGACGAGGGCGGCGTCGACGGGGTGCATGAACGCCTCCGCGTCGACGGCCCGCTTCAACTCCGCGAGGCTGCCGGAGTGGTCGCTGTGGCAGTGCGTGACGAAGATCCGCCGCACGTCGCCAGGCTTCCGGCCGATCGATTCCACCGCCCCCAGGATCGTCGGCACGCTCCCCGGGATACCGGTGTCGATGACCGTCAGGCCGTCGCCGCGGCCGTCGTCCAGGAGGAACGCGTTCACGAACGAGATCTTCGCCTGCCACAAACCGGGGACCACCTGTTCGACGCTCATCTCGTTCGGCTCCTTGATCCCCGGATCACGTTCGCGACGCACAGGGCGATTGTACGGGCCCTGGGAAGCGGCTCGGATGGATCGCGAGAACCATTGCGCCTACAGTAGAAGAAACACGCATTGCGCGGTCGTCGCGCGGAAGGGATCGTGAGATGGGGTTGCTTGGGCCGGTCGCCGTTCTGGGCGGGTTCATCCTGGTGGCGACGTTCTTCGTTCTGTGGAATTTCCGGGGGCGTGGATTCGGCGAGCTGATGCCCTGGCGGCGTTCCGAGCCGCGCCCGGGGAGCGGGCCGCGCAAAGCGCGCTGAGCGGTCGTTCGCATGATCGCGACTGCGGCGGTTTCGCCGGTTGGGGCGTGCGTGCGACGACTCCCCGCTCCGCTTCGGCCGATCGTCTGATCCCCCCGCGCCGGCGATGCCGATGGGAGATTCGGCGTCGATGGGCGGCCCCGATCTCGGACGGCGGGCGAGGCGAAGGTTCATGGAAGGGCTCGATTCGGAGCCGACGACCCGGGCAGCCTCTTCGAGGCCCTCGCGACGGTTCGCCGTGCGACGCGATGGGACGCGGCCGGGATCGTCGTCTCGCCTCGATATGGTCTGCTGGACGATTGCGACCGTCGGTCTGGCCCTGTGGCTGCGGTCGGGGCCGAACGCGCGGTTCGCACCGTTGTTCGGGCTGGTCGCGCCGGGCCTCCGATGGGCGGTGAATGCGGACTATCGCCGACGCATTCGCCGATGGGTCGCCGAGGCGTGGGAAGACGTTGAGGCGTGGTCGCGCGGAGCTGATTCCATCCCCTGGCGGGCGGCGCTGGCGTTCGCGGTCGGGCCGTATTTTCTGCTTCAGGCCGTCAACGGCGCCTCGCTGGGGACGTTCGACACCCGGCCAGTGATTCCGACGACCGTGAGCCTTGTGCGGCAGGGCGACGTCGACCTGCGCGAGTTCGAGGCGATGCGGCCTCCCCTGCTCCGGGCTCGCGACGACTCGCTCTTGTATTGCTTCCAGGACGTTCGGGGCCGGCTGGTTTCATCGTACCCCTCGGGGATGGTCCCGTTGGCGCTGGCGACAGTCGCGCCGGCTTATTTGCTGGGGGCGGACCTCGATTCGGCGGCGACGTTCCGGCACCTGGAGAAAGGGACCGCGGCGGCCGTCGCGGCGCTGGCGCTGGGGTTGTTCTTCCTGGCGGCGACGCGGTTGGGGTCGCCCTGGGGTGCAATCGTGACGACCGTCACGCTGGCCTTCGCGAGCGGCCTGCTGACGACGGTCGGGTTGGGGCTTTGGCAGCACGGGGGCGTTGTGACGTGGCTGCTTGCGGCCCTGCTGGTTGAGTTCGCCGCGAAGGGTTCGCCCGGCCGGTGGGCCACGGCCTTTCAGGGATTCGCGCTGGCCCAGATGGTCGCCTGCCGGCCGACGGCCGGGCTGGTCGTCGTCGCCTTCGGCGTGTGGGTCCTCGTCCGGTCGCCCCGGCGCGGCTTGTGGCTGGGGCTTTGCGGTGTGGTCGGCCTGGCGCCGTGGTTGGTCTTCCATCGGGTCGTCTATGGGAACCTGATCGGCGCGGGGACGATCGCCTCGCACACGCATTCGGCCTGGTCGTTCTTCGCGCTCGAACCGATGCTCGGCGTGTTGTTCAGCCCGGCGCGGGGGCTGTTCGTGTATCAGCCGTGGGCCCTGCTGGCGATCGCGGCGATCTTCGGGAGCCGCCGCGGCGACGCCGGCCCGGCCGGCTGGCGAAGCTTCTGCCTGACGGCCGTTGCGCTGCACGTCGTGCTGGTCGCCGCCTGGTGGGAATGGGCCGGCGGCTACTGCTACGGCTCGCGATTGCTGACCGACGTCCTCCCGCTCCTGGCGCTGGCGGCGACTCCCGTGGCGGCCTCGCTGATGCAACGCAGGAGCGGTCGGGCCGGGCTCGCCGTGATGCTGGTGGTCGGGCTCCTCGTCCAACTCCCCTGCATCACGAACGAGGCCCATCGCTGGAACCTCGTCCAGCCGCGCGACCTCTGGGGCTGGTCGACCGCCCCGTTCTTCTATCGGGGGTGATGGGCTTTGGACGTCCTATACCCGGATAAACAGACGCAACAGCCGCCAGACGGCGCTGACGAGCAGGCAGGCGAGGCCAAGGTAGACGAGGAAGCCGGAGAAGCCCACGGACGACTGCTCCTCCAACCGCTTTTTGATCTCCCGATCGCTCATCCGAGGGTCGATCCACTTCGCCGAGGAGCGATTGGACCCGAAAATCGCCCCCGATATCGCCCCGAGGATCAAGAGCAACAGACCGACCGCGAAGAGATACCAGGGAACGGCGATCATTGTAGAAGGGAACTCCCCGTTCTGCCTTCGTAGGCGCTCGCCCGCGGCCGATTCGGCTCGTACGGTAATGGCAGGCTTGCGAGGCCGCAAGCGGATCGAGGGATGACGACCGGAGCGCCGTCCAGGTCGCGTTGGGGGCGAGCGACGGCAGGAGGTTGGACTGATGGATCCCAAGGCGCCGAAGCTACAGCACCCCGTCCGTGCCGTGGTTATCGTGGCCGTGTTCGTCGCCTTGGTCGTCCTCGTCGGCACCTGGACGGTCGACGTCCCCGGGGGCCGCCCATCGCCTTTGGTCGCTCTGATCATGGGCCTGGGCTACGGCCTTTTCCTCGGGGCGGTCTCCGTTGGTTGGGTGCTGGCCCTCGACTTGCCGGTGATGCGCTGGTGGTGGCCCGTTTCGTCTCTGCCACTGGCTTGTGTGGGGGGGACCGCCTTTGGGTTGGCGAACGGGGCAGACGTCTTCTCGGGTTGGTTTCCGATTGCCTTGCGGGCGACTTACTTCGTGCTCATGTTGTGGTTGCTGGCGGGCGGCCTGTTGGCTCTCGCCGGCTGGTGGAGGTATCTGCGACGGCGAGGAATCGTCGTCAAATGTTGATCTACGCCAGCCAATCGTCGAGGTGTTCGCGGACGAAGGCGTCGTCGTTGAGTTCGGGATAGGCCTGGTAGACGCGGTCGATCTCCTCGGCCTGGCCGGGGCTGAGGGATTCGGCGGGGTCGAGGCACCAGAGGCCTTCCAGGAGGCCCTGGCGGCGGAGGACTTCGTGGAGGCCGGCGATGCAACCGGCGAAGCCGTTGGCGGCGTCGAAGAAGGCGGCGTTGCTGTCGGTGACGGCGACGGCCTTGCGGAAGAGGTCGGCCGGGATGGGGGAGTCGCCGGTCGCGAGGGTGCGGCACTCCCGCAGCAGCTCGACGGCGCGGAGGGTCCAGACCGACCAGTGGCCGAGCAGGCCGCCGACGATCCGGCGCTCGACGGGACGGCCGGCCACGTCGAACCGGAAGGGGGTCAGCAGGTCGAGGACGATCTGGTCGTCGTTGCCCGTGTACAGGGCGACGTCCTCGCGCCCGGATTCGGCCACGGCGCGGACGACGTCGAGGGTGCGATACCGGTTGAACGGGGCGATCTTCACGGCGGCGACGTTGGGGATCTCGGCGAACTCGCGCCAGAAATCGTACGAGAGTTTGGGCCCGCCGACGGCCTCCTGGAGGTAGAAGCCGACGAGCGGGATCGCCTGGGCGACTTCGCGGCAGTGGGCCAGCCGCGCGTGGTCGTCGTCGCGGGCGAGGGCCGCCAGGCTGAGGAGGCCGGCGTGGTATCCCAGGTCGCGGAGGGTGCGGGCCTCGGCCGTCGCCTGCGCGGTCCGGCCGCAGATCCCGCCGATCCGGACGATCGGCTCAGGGCGATTCGCCTGGGCCCGGTCCATCTCCTCGGCGGCGAGGGCCAGCACCGGCTCGAACAGCCCGTGCGCCGGTTCGCGAATGGCGAACTGCGTTGTGTGGACCCCGACCGCCAGGCCCCCCGAACCAACCTCCAGGTAATAGCGGCACAGCGCCCGCTGGCGGCGTTCGTCCAGCTTTCGCGCGGCATTCAGCGCCAGCGGCATGGCGGGGATGACGACGCCTCGGTTGAGGACGTCGCGGAAGGTTGAGGAGGTGGTCGGTGCCATCGTTCGTCCCGTCAGCATGTCGGTGATCTTGCGGTCGGATTCACGTCCGACGAAACGACTTCAGAGCGACGCCGATCCCCCCTCATCCGGCCCTTCGGGCCACCTTCCCCCGCGAGGGGGGAAGGCCGTTATGGGTCGGGTGTCAGAACCGTCCGTCGCGGACTTCGAACTTCGTCGGCTTGCCCAGCGACTGGCCGCCGCGGGCGATCCAGTCGGCCGTCCAGCGCATCAGGCGGTCGATATCGATGCGGGGCTTGCCCAACTGGGCGATGGTGCGGCTGGCGTCGTTCAGGAGGGCGTCGGGGGCTTCGGCTCCCTCGAATGTCACCGGCTTGTCCATGAGCCGGCCGAACACCTCGGCCAAGTGGCGGACTTCCAGGATCTCGGGGCCGGTCGCGTTGACGATCCTCGCGGGGCTGGCGGCAAGCTCCAGGGATTGGAGGGCCGTGGCGTTGGCGTCGCCCTGCCAGACGGCGTTGAGTCGACCCATCGCCAGGCCGACGGGGCGGCCTTCGTACACCTTGCGGGCGAGGTCGGCCAGCACGCCGTAGCGCATCTCGACGGCGTAGTTGAGGCGGAAGAGGACCGTCGGCGTCCCCTGGGTCAGGCTGAAGTGCTGGAAGATACGCTCGCGGCCCAGGCAGCTCATCGCGTACTCGCCGCGCGGGTCGGGGGCGTCTTCTTCCTTCGAGCCCCCCTGCTCCGGCCGGGTCAGGCCGTAGACGTTGCCCGTGGAGAAGGCGACGACCCGGCTGTCGCGATAGCGCCGGGCGGCCAGCGCGGGCGTCAGGCAGTTGACGGCCCAGGTCATCGGCTCCTGGCCCGTCGAACCGAACTTCATCCCGGCCATGAACACGACGTTGGGCGCGTCGGGAAGGCGGTCGACCTGGGCCGGGTCGAGGAGGTCGGCGGCGATCGTCTCCACGCCGAACCCTTTCAGCCGCTCCGCGAGCGACGGGTCGGAGAACCGGGCGACGCCGATCACCCGTCGTCGCGACCCGGCCTCATCGAACGCCCGCCTCGCCATCCGCGCGAGCGTCGGCCCCATCTTGCCGCCGACGCCCAGGACGAGCACGTCGCCGTCGAGCCGCGCGAGGGCCTCGATCACCGCCGGCGTCGGCTCGCTGAGGAGATCTTCCAGGTGCTCGACGTCTCGGATCGAGTCGAGGCGATCGGCTGGGCTCGGCATCGTCGCTCCTTTAGAACGTCCACCGGTAGACGACGTACAAGCAGGCGATCACCCCCACGATGATCCACCACGGCTTCCGCTCGTAGGGCGCGTCCTCACGCGAAAGGTAATTCCCGCAGTGAGGGCACTGCACCGAATCGCCGAAGACGTCGCGCCCGCAGTACGGGCAAGGGTCGAGGCCGTCGTCGTCCTCGTCTTCTTGCCATTCGTCGTCGTCTTCATTGTTCCATTCGTCGTGGTGCATAAGAAACCCGGCGGCTGCGTTGGTTGCGTCAGGAGTGGCTTGCCGGATCTTCCACGATGAGTCCCTCGGCGATCGCGGCGGCGTTCAATTCGCGATCTGCGGAGACGAACGTCACCGGGCCGAGGTCTGCCTCGCGGTTCAAGCGGTCGATCTCAGTTGCCGCGGCCAGTTGAACTGGGTCGTAGGCCCTCAATCGACGCTTGCGGGCGAGGATCATGGCCTTCTCGATAAGGGCCGGAGGTGTTTCCAGGATGTTGTAGCGGTTCTGCGTCAAGTGCCGTCGGAAGTGTCCAAGAATGGCTCCGGACTGGGCGCCGGACAGGCCCTGCCTGCGGCTGACCGCGGCGAAGATCTCGACGGCCGTAATGCGAGCGATGTAAAGCGAATGCCCGGCTTTGGGGGCCGTGATTAATAGCACCCAGCGGGTGCCAACCTCTTTGACGTGCCGCTTGACGAGCGCGCTGGAGTCCAGGAAATAGTCTCCCACGTCAACGGCGCTCGCGGATGATGTCGGCGGACAGCGGCTCGCCCTCGATCTCGATCGGTCGGTCTTCGGGATCGTCGAGATCGGACGAGGCTTCGGCCGGCTGGGTCATCAAGCCCATCTCCATGAGACGTCGGTGGAGCGAAGCCTTCGCGGCATTCCGTTCGTTCGACGTCGCCTGCTCTTCCGGCGGCATCGTCACCCTAAGGCGTTCGAGAGCGTCCTCCACAACCTGCGCTTCGGTGGCGTAACGTCCGGCGCGGACGACTTCGTGGACGAACTGTGCCAGATCCTTCGACAGATGGATGGTCATGATGCGGACAGCCCTCCTTCTCAGTCATTCTATCACCCCCGGCGCGGGGAATCACTTCGGCATCGGCGGGTCGGGCTCGATGGGGAGCCAGGGGCGTTCGACGGCGGCGGCGTACTTGGCGGCCATGGCCCTGTAATGGTCGACGATCCGGCCGTAGACGTCGACGTTGCTTTTGCCGATGTCGGCCTGACGCTGTTCTTCGTTGGCGATCAGGGCGTAGCGCTGCTTCTTGTAGTCCTCGGTCGCGGTGCCGTCGAGCGACTTCAGGAAGGCGGCCTGACGTGGGTCCAGGCCGTCGGGGATTCGGCCGGCGCGGAGGGCCTTGGCGTTCTCCGACCGCTTCGCCTGCTGGATTTGCTGGTCGAGAAGGTTCTGGAAGACCGCCCCGCCGGATTGCGCGTTGTGGTAATTGTTGAGGGCGATCTTTGCCGCCGAGGTCACCTGGTGCGTTTGCACGACCAACCCCAGCCAGAAAGCCAGGTAAGCCGTCAGGATCATCACCGTCGACAGGCTGAGGCGGAAGTTGCGGAGCGAGGGCTTGGGATCGCCCGGTCGCAGCCCCAGGTTCATGCCCATCAGCGCGCCGAAGTAAGGGCCGAGGAACATCCCCATCCCCAACGCATCCCCCAGATAGGGCCAGCCTCGCCAGGCGAAGTCGAGCGCCGCGTTCACCAGGGCGGCCACGATCCCGACGCCGAAGCCCGTCCACACCCACTTGCGCAGGCGGCGGGCTCGCGCCTCTCGTTCGTCGTCAGGAATCGGCCCCTCGGCGAAGAAGCCCGGCGGCCGGCGCCAGCCGGTGGCGTAAGGGTGACGACTGACCGCCAGCCCGCTGGCGATGCCGACAATCGGGCAGACGATCAGGAGCGTCGGCAGGGCGACATCGCGGAGGCTCCTTGCTCGAAAGTAGAGATCGATCGCCAAGGGGCCGGCGCCGATCGCCATCCCGAGCAGCGTCCCGCCCAGGATGGATCGCCAGACCGCAGCCGGCTTTGCGGCGGTTTCAGGCGCGCTCGGATCCACCGCAACACCGCTCTCCGACATCGGCGTCCTCCCTCGGCTATTCTCCGTTCTCTTCGGCGAGATCGCGGAGATATTCCAGGGCTTCCTCCAGCTCGCAGACGATCGCCCCGCGCTGGCGGCCTCGGGAGTCCAGCTCACGGAGGAGCATCAGGTCGTCGAACTCCTCGGACTGCTCCAGCCGGAGCCGGGCGCGGGCGCCGAGCGTTCCCTGACGGTACGCGAGGGCGTCCATGTGCAGGGCGATCAGCGTCTCGGTCCTCGGCGTGATCATCCCCTCAAGCGCCTGGAGCCCGGCGGCGACGTGGTCGGACGAGTCGATCGCCTTGCCGACGTCGTGCAGAAGCGCCGCCAGGAGGAACTCCTCGTCGTACCCGCGCTCCTCGCGGGCCAGCTCGAAGACCTGGAGGCTGTGGTAGAGGGCGTCCCCCTCCGGGTGGTACTTGGGGTTCTGCTTCACGCCTTCCAGCGGCTTCAGCAGCATCCGGTAGATCTCGAAGCGGTCGACGTGGTCCTCGACCCGCTCGACCTCGAAGTCCAGGTCGACGTCCGGCTCCTCGGCCTTCAGGAACGCCTCCAGCTCGGCGATCGAGGCGCGCTCGATGGCCTTGCCGGTGATGCTGCTCTTGAAGACGAAGTGGACCTTGTCCTCCGGGTAGACGGTCAACTCGAAGGGGTGGCGGTCGTCGATGTGGACGTGGGTGAAGACGCGCTCCTCGCCGTACTTGACGATCCGCTTGTGCTGGACGTCGTACGAAAGGCCGTGCTCGTCCAGGACGTCGGTGATCAGCGACAGTGAGTCGCTGAAGACGTGCAGGTCGATGTCCGACCCGCGTCGGACGTGCCCCGTCCAGACGCTGCCGATCAGCCGGGGGCGGAACCGCGCCAGCAGGCGCATCATGCGAAGGGCCTCCAGCCGCATCTCGCGGAGCGTGTCCAGGCGTTTGGGGCCCTCGTGCATGCGGGCCATGGCCTGGATCTGGTCGCGGATCTCGGCGTTGGAGGGGAGGTCTCCGGGACGGAACCGATACTCCAGGCCAAGCTGTTTTGCGGCCTTGCGCTTGGCGGTGAAGTACTCGGACTCCGTGCGCTGGTACATCATCTGGGCGGCTAGAAAGGCGATCTGCCGCCGGATGCGTTCGTCGGCCATGGAGGGGAGGTGCGTCGAATTAAGCCCATCGAAGCGACGCCGGGCGAAAACCCCGCCGGACGAACGCCGGCGCGGGGGGAACGACTCGTATCGAGGCGATTCTGTTGAGGATCGTAAGCCCGCTGGAGCCTGGCGTCAAGGGCGGCGAGCCCCGGGGATGGATCCTGAACGAACGATGCGGTGAACGGCGAGGAAGCGAATTTGTGACCCCTTGAGTATCGAAGTCGAGTTATTTTGAGCCATTGTGTAATAAAATGTTTGCTGCGTGTCGGCTTTTTTCAACATGAACGGGGGATGGCTCTTGAAACGGGGCGAGGCTTGGGCATTATTCTTGGAAAACGTGTCCACTCTTTGCTGCTCGCTTCGTAGACCTGGAGGCCGTCTCCTGAAGGGACGGACTCTGGGAGACCCGTTCGTCCTCGCCTTGCCTGGGCGGCGTCGATCCCTTGACGCCTTCGCCGCGAGAACTCGCCAATAATTGTTAACTCTTAATCTTTCTGGGCGGCTCACTCCCCTGGGCGGCCGGTTTAAGGGTTGACGTCAAGGCTGAATGGAATCTGGTTGAACCTGCGCCGAAGCTGGAACACGACCTTAACATGGATCGAGGTCTCTCCCCATGTCCGACGATGAGCCGGACGAAATACCGAGCCACCACAACGCCAGCCGCCGGGCCATGGCGGAGACGTTCTTCCGGGGCCGAACGACGTATGAGGCGTACGACGGTCTGGAAGAAGCCCGCAAGCACGCGGACGCGGTGGCCATCCTGGATTCAAGCGATGATGAGACGCTCGCGGTCTTTCCTGTCCGGCTGATCGACGCCGACGGCCCGACGATGGATCGACTGATCGACGCGCTTGAGGACGTTCTTCGCGGCCTGCGAGGGGAGAAGCCGCGGGGGCGGAGGAAATCGCGCGGGCGGGTCTTCTTCGAGCCGCCGGCGCTGGTGTCGGAGTACGTCCGCGCCAATCCGGACGGAGTCTCGTTCGACGAGGAGTTGGCCGGGCTCGGCCTGGAGACCGCCGTGGAAGCCGTCTTCCGCGGCGAGGCGACCGACCTGGACCCCGCCGCCGTGGACCGGATCTCCTTGATGCAGGAGTGGTGGCCGGCCCTCGAGCGTCGGGACGTCGACGCGGTGGGTTCGCTGCTCGACCAGGGCGTCCCAATCGACGCCCGCGACGTGGAGGGGGCGACCGCGCTGCTGATCGCCGCTCGCAAAGGATACGCCGGACTCTCCCGCCTGCTGCTGGACCGCGGCGCGGACCCGAACGCGGCCGACCGCGCGACGTGGACCCCCATGACCGCCGCGGCCTCGATCGAGAAGCCTGCGCTGATCGAGGCGATCGAGGCGGCCGGCGGCCTGAAGGGGCTTCGCGAGGCCGTCCTCCTGGGGGACGTGGACCTGGCGCGGAAGCTCCTCGACGAAACTCCGACGCTCGACGTCTCGGCCGACGCCCGCACATCGGACGGCCATTCGTTCCTGGCGGTCGCCGCCGACCGGGGACGCCTGGAGATGTGTCGATTCCTGATCGATCGCGGCGCCGACCTCGAATCGACGGGCGGCGACTTCGGCTGGACGGCCCTGACCCTGGCTGCGGCGGCCGGTCACGCGGCCGTCGTCGAGTTGCTGCTGGACCGCGGCGCGCAGATCAAGCCCGACCAGGGGGACGGCCACTCGCCGCTCTCGCTCGCCGCGAAGAACGGGCGCGAGGACGTCGCCCGGCTGCTGCTCGGCCGTGGGGCGCCCCGAGGGCTGATGGAGGCCGTCGTGCTCGGAGACGTAGCGGGAGTCGCCGCCGCGCTCGCGCCGGGCGCGAACCCCGACCCGGCCGACCTCTGCGACGCCCTTGACGCCGCCGTCGACCGTGGCGACGCCGCCATCGTCCGCATGATCCTCGACCACGGCCCGGCCACGCTCCCGGCCGACTGCGGCGGCCGCGAACTGCTGGGCCACGCCGCCAAGGCCGGCCGGCTCGACGTCGTCAAGCTCCTCGTCGAACGGGGCGTCGACCCACGCAAGCCCGACCTCGACGGCTTCACCCCCCTGGCCCGCGCCGAGCGCGCCGGCCATTCGGACGTCGTCCGGTTCCTCCGCGGGCTGAGGTGACGTCGGGCTTCGTCCGATTCCGACGAGGCGGTCCATGCAGACGAGCAACCGATCCAGGATCGCCAAGCCTATCGTTTGGTTGGTCTTGGTCGCCCTGGGGGCCTTCGGTTTGAGCTTCCTGGGGTTCTTCCCCTGGAGCGGTCTGAACTGCTCGATGCTCGAAGTCGACCTTGACTCGGGCCGGACGCGGACGACCCGATACCTCTTTTGGATCCCCGTTCAACGGACGATCGCCGACACGTCGTTCACGCGCGTCCTGAATGTAGACGACCGGAAAGGCCCGCCCGACTGGCAGGCGGTGAACCTCACGTCGCCGGGAACGCATCATTCGCCGCACTTTCGCTTTCACGGCGCCGCCTGGCAGATCCGACTCCTGGAAGTGATTTGGGATCTGGCGGAGACTCTTCCGTCGGTTCGGCGCGCCCAGGCCCTTGAGGTCCGTCGGCTCTGGCGAGGACGGGGGAACTATCACGGCGCAGATGAGTATCTCGCAAGCCTGGAGGAAAACCTGCCGCCGCCATGATCCGCCGGCTCCTTCATTCCGACTCTCCGACGCCGTATAGTCGAACCGGCGACGGGGTTCGGCGACCCGACGCCGCGACATGGCGCCGACGCTTGCCAAGGCGATGCGAGGAGGAGTCGGGAATGTTCCGCATGCGCGTTCTTCTGGCTGCGGTCGCGACGACGGCCGCCTTCACGACGGCCCAGGCCGACGTGAAGATGCCGGCGATCTTCGGCGATCACATGGTTCTTCAGCGCGATATGCCGCTGAACGTCTGGGGGTGGGCCGCGCCCGGCGAGGAGGTCACGGTCAAGTTCCACGGCCAGACCCGCACCACGAAGGGGGGCGACGACGGCAAGTGGAGCGTCGTCCTGGAGCCCGTGGGCGTCGGCGGCCCGTTCGAGATGGTCGTCTCCGGCAAGAACTCGATCACCTTCAACGACATCCTCATGGGCGAGGTCTGGGTCTGCTCCGGCCAGTCGAACATGCAGTGGTCGGTCAACAGCGCGACGGACTCCGACCTGGAGATCGCCGCGGCCAAGTACCCGAACATCCGGCTCATCTCCGTGCCCCAGGTCGGCACGCAAGAACCGCAGAAGGACTTCAAGGGCCAGTGGAAGGTCTGCTCGCCGGAGACCGTCGGGCCGTTCTCGGCCGTCGGCTACTTCTTCGGCCGCCAGCTCCACGAGACCCTCGGCGTCCCCGTCGGCCTGATCAACGACGCCTGGGGCGGATCCGCCTGCGAGGCCTGGGTCCCCCGCGACAAGCTCGCCGCCGACGCCAAGTACAAGGATCTTCTCACCGCCTGGGAAGAGCGCGAGAAGGGCTTCGAGGCCGCCAAGAAGAAGTATGAAGACGCCAAGGCGAAGGCCAAGGCCGATGGCAAGCCGGCCCCGAATCCGAACCAGGACCCCGAAAATCAGATGAAGGGGAATTCCCGCCCCGGCAACATCTACAACGGCGTGCTGCTGCCGACGATCGGCTACGGCATCAAGGGCGCCATCTGGTATCAAGGCGAATCCAACGCCGGCCGCGCCTACCAGTATCGCGACCTCTTCCCGCTCATGATCCAGACCTGGCGCGAGCAGTGGGGACAGGGGAACTTCCCCTTCTACTGGGTCCAACTCGCCGACTTCATGGCGGAAAAGCCCGAGCCCGCCGACAGCACCTGGGCCGAACTGCGCGAGGCCCAGACGATGACCATGAAGCGGCTGCCGAACACCGGCGAGGCCGTCATCATCGACCTGGGCGAAGGGAAGGACATCCATCCCAAGAACAAGCAGGAGGTCGCCAAGCGACTCGTTCGCTGGGCGCTCGCCCGCGACTATGGCGTGAACATCCCCTACCAGAGCCCGACCTACCGCTCGATGGAGAAGCAGGGGAACAAGGTCGTCCTGACCTTCGACCACGTCGCCAAGGGCTTCCGGCCGTTCGACGTCGCCGATCTTCGCGGGTTCTCGATCGCGGGCCCCGACCAGAAGTTCGTCTGGGCGCAGGCGAAGGTCGTCGGCCCGGACAAGGTCGAGGTCTGGTCCGACAAGGTCGCCGAACCCGCCTCCGTCCGCTACGCCTGGGCCGACAACCCGGTCTGCAACCTCTACAGCGGCGCCGACCTCCCCGTCACCCCGTTCCGCACCGACGACTGGCCGGGCGTAACCGTCAACACGACGCGCTGAAACGGCGACGGAGTGAGCGGGAAACGCAACGCAACGTAGTCGGCCGGGCCCTTCACGGGGCCCGGCCCCGACGCTCCGATTGCCCCCCGGCCTGCGGAACCGCTAAAATGCCCATTCTTCGGGCGTCCACCCAGACGGTGGCCTGCCGGCCGGGGGTTGCGGGGATGGGAAGCCGATGCGTTTGCTCGTGATCGATCGAGGGATTACGCTGGGTTCGCCGGAAGGCCACCAGGCAATCCCTTTTCACATGTACGGTCGAGAATTGAAGGAACAACTGGGCCTGACCGTCGACCAGGTGACCGCCTGGAAGCCGGCCGAGGTGGAGGCCGCCGTCCGTGAACGGCCGGCCGACGTCGCCCTCGTCCTTCTCGACTGGGCCCTCTCCCCCCGGGAAGCGGCCGAAGCCTGCGACCGGATGCGGGCGATTCCGAACGGCCCTCGGATCGCCTTCATGGATCATCTCGACCCAATCGGCTCTCCCTTCCTGGAGGTGGCCGAGCACGTCGATTGCTACGTGAAGCGGCAGCACCTGGCCGACCCGGCGCTCTACCTGAAGGACTATCAGGGCGGCCACCCGTTCACGCACTTCCTCGCCGAGACGATGGGCTACGACCTGGGCGGCTGGTTCTTCGCCAGCAAGCCCGGCCCGACCTTCGCCGACAAGCTGACGACCAGTTGGAACCTGGGCGTCACGCCGAGGTATCGCAGCCGGCTCCGCGTCGCCCGCCGACTCCGCGGGCTCTGGCGGTTCCGTCCGTTCGCCATCCACCAGCGGTTCAGCCCGATGCCGGTTCCCGGCAAGAAGCGGGAATGGTACGAGCAATACCGCGACAAGGCCGCCGAGATCCTCAGGCCCCTGGCCTCCCGATACCGGATGACGGGGACCGGCCGCGTCGACCACCGCGTCTACCTGGCCGAGCTCTGCGCATCGAAAGTGGTGGTCAGTCCCTTCGGCTGGGGCGAGGTCTGCTTCCGCGACTATGAGACGGTCGTCACCGGCGGGCTGCTGGTCAAGCCGAACATGGACCACGTCGTCACCCGGCCGAACATCTACAAGGCGTTCGAGACCTACGTCCCCGTCAAGTGGGACCTCTCGGACCTCGTCGAGACCTGCGAGTACTACCTGACCCACCCCAAGGAGTCGATGCGGATCATCGCCAACGCGCAGGACGCCCTCACCGACTACTACGAGAAGGGCGGCTTCGTGGAGGACGTCCAGCGGCTGATAGAGGTCGCCACCAGGCCCCGCGTCGGCGAGGCCGTCTCCACGCCGGCTCCTCCTCAGAGCTGAGTCAGCCGGGTCGACCCGGCGCGGCGGGAGGGGCGGATCGATGCAGCCACCCGGACCCGAGCCCTGGGACGCCGACGAGGCGTTTCGACGGCTGCGCAAGGCGGTGCGCGGGTACGCCAAGGCGGCGGTCTTCGACCTCCGCGACCGGGGGTTCGGCTCTCCGTTCCAGGTCCTCGTCTCCAGCCTGATCTCAGCCCGGACCCGCGACGAGACGACGTTGGCCGTCTGCCTGCGGCTGTTTCCCCTCGCCCCGACCCCCTCGGCGATGCTGGCGCTGGGGGAGGAAAGTCTGGTCGAACAGCTTCGCCCGGCGACGTTTCCCGAGCCCAAGGCGCGCGACATCCTCGCGCTGTCTCGGCGGATCCTCGACGATCACGGCGGCGAGGTTCCCGAGACGATGGAAGGGCTGACGGCTTTCCGAGGCGTCGGCCCCAAGATCGCGGCACTGACCTTGGCCGTGGCGTTCGACGTGCCGATCATCCCGGTCGACGTTCACGTCCACCGGATCGCCAACCGCTGGGGGATCGTCGCGACTCGCACGCCCGAGCAGACCATGACCGCCCTGGAGAAGGTCTTGCCGAAACGCCTCTGGATCGAGACCAACGAGCGGCTGGTCCCCTTCGGCAAGCACGTCTGCACGGCCGCCGCGCCGAGGTGCTCGACGTGCCTGCTGCTGTCGATGTGCCGGCGGGTGGGCGTCGAGAAGAGCCGCTGAGGCTCAATCCGGCGTGGCTTCTCCGCCGCGCGACCGCCACCAGTCCTTGAGGCGGTTCAACCGCAGGTGGTTGCGCTCGCGGCCGGTCTGCTGCTCGGCGTCGAAAGGGTCCATGTTGCGCTCGATCTGACGGTACTCGACCGGGTCGATGTACCAGTTGAGGGTCTCGACGTTCTGGGACGCCTGGCCGACCTGGATCGTGTCGCAGGTGAAGACGACGGTGCGGAAGAACTCGTCGTCGCCGGTGAGCCGGCGGAAGTTGTCGTGGAGCATTTGCAGGCTCTCGTCGTTCCGGAAGAACATCGACGACTCCCGGGCCATGGCGACCCCCTGCGCCGGGATGGCGACCGCCCTCGCTCCGTCGCTCAGCATGGTGAGGAACTGCGGGACGAGCCCCGCCCCCCAGGCGACCCATTCGTAGACTCCGGGACGGGCCTCGGCCTGGGGAGTGAGCGGCGCGTAGGCTTCTTGATCCAGGATCTTCAGCCGCTTCTCGTTGCGGAAGGCCCGGATCTGCACGACCAGCACGCCGGACGCGTTCCGGCGGAGCCAGTCCTTGTGGGACTGAATCCAGGACGAGGCCAGGTCGACGCCGTAGTTGTCGTAGTAGCCGGCGTCCACGACGTGCCGAGCCGGGAACGTCGGCAGGGCGACGACCGAGGTAATGAACGGGAACGTCGCGCTCATCCTCACGGCCGAGGCCAGCCGGAGGTGGTCGAGCGCCCGTTCCTGGGCGAACAGCTTGGAGAACTCCATCGCCGAGAACGAGCTGAGGGCCGGGTACTCCAGGTCGTAATCGTCGACGTCGGCCTCGGTCTTCACCCGGCCTTCCTTGTCCTTGGGCTTTCCTTCGAGGTAGCGCTTGATGAGGTCGTCGCGGCTCTCGTCCAGCAGCACGCCGTGGAGGTGGACGGTCAGGTCGGCCAGAGGGAGGTTGGAGATCAGAACCCGCCGGCCGTCTTCCACGAGCATCGGCGAGAAGACGATCGACGGGATCGAGCCGGAGTGTTCCGCCCCGGCGATCGCGCCGAAGGTCGTCCCCAACTCGGGCGCGTAGGCGAGCCAGGAGTCTTCCAGCCGGTCGCCTCGGTTGTAGACCGGCAGGGGGAGGAGGGCGTTGGGGAGGAAGTCTCGGAAGGCGATCTGCCAGGCGATCGGGCCGAGGAAGTCGGGCTGCGGCCCCCCCTCCTCCATCACGTGCGGCTGTTCGGGTTGGAGGGCGTGCCGCGCGACGTACCTCGCCGCGCCGAGCATCCCACCGGACGCCCCGGTGATGAGCCGGGCGTGGCGATGGAAGCCCGGGAAGGCCTCGTCCAGCTTGCGGAGCACGCTCTCGGTCCAGACCCCTGCGCGGAGGGCGCCGCCGCTGGTCGTCACCACCACGACCACCGGCTTGGCCGAGCCGCCGGCTTCCGGGGCTTCCCGCTTGATCCCGGCCAGCCAGCGGTCGAGCATCGCCTCGCGGACCTTGAAGTCCTCGCGGCCCTCGGAAAGCTTGCGGGACTTCTGGAACTCGGTCAGGTCGACCACCCGGCCGTACGAGGTCGGTTTGGATTCGCTGAGGCTCAGGTGGTAGCGGTACTGCTCCAGGGGCGTGGGATAGAGGTCTGGCGCGCCCAGCGTCCGGCCGGCGAGGTCGCGGACCACCACGTCGTAGTCGAGCATTCCCGACGCCGCCACCAGGACGAGCACGGCGGCCGCGACGATCGCCCGAGACTTCCAGTGACCACCCATCCCCAGCCAGACCACCGTCGTGGCGATCACCCCCAAGAGGATGCACAGCGAGAAGGCGGGCGGGAACAGACGCCGGGTGGCGTCGGGGAAAACCCAGGACGCCAGATACAAGAGCCCGACGATGATCAGCATGTTCCGCGCGTGGCCTTCCGGGTCGATCCGGTCGGCGTCGAGCCGCCAGAGGTGGCCCAGGTCGAACCGGCCGGCCAGCGCTTGACGCCGCAGCTCGTTGAGCCTCGTCGGGATCCGGGTGGCGACCACAAGGACGGCCGCCGCCACGCCTGCCGCCAGGCCCGCCAGCCAGGGCTCGGCCACGATCTCCTGCACCGCGCCGGCGCGGATCGAGGGGAGCATGGCCGGCAGGGCGAGCATGTTGACGAACGGGGCCGCGGCGAAGAAGACGAACCACCCCATCTGGCCGCTGACCGACGGCCGATCGGGGATGAATCGGGCGAGCCATGCGGGAAGGAACGTCCGCAGGGCCGGTCCCAGGCGGGTCCAGATCCGATGCTCGGGATCCTCGCGGTGGGCCTCGTAGTCGCTGACGAACAGCAGGTAGAGCATCCAGAAGACGAAGAGGGTCGCCGCCAGACCGGCCATGAACTGGTTGTCGCGCGCGGGGCTCCAGAAGAGGCCGGGCATCCCCATGCCGGAGAGCCCGCCGTAGACCAGCCAGAGCAGGAAGACGATCCCCAGCATCACCAGGTGGTTGGCGAACCCGTCGTGGATCGCCCGCCAGAGGATCGGGTACAACCGCCACGTCGAGAGGACCGTCAGGCCCGCGACGATTGCGAGGATGGTCCACTGCGAGTCGTGGAAGATCCGGGCCACCGTGGGCAGGTTCGAGTCGGCCGCGCTGCCGCCGCCGCGAGCCACGGTGACGACCCGTTGCGGGTCGGCCACGCCCTTCCTGGCGCCCTCCTCGGCGAATGACATCACGTAGAGCAGGTGCCACGGAGCCAGGGTCAGCACGACCCAGGCCAGGGCCGCCATGCGAAACCCGCCGCCCACCCCGCGCTGGGGCTTCTCCGCCGTGCCTTCGCTGGCGTCCGCCATGTTTCTATTTTCCTTCACGACCCCGCCGCCCCGGCGTCCCAGCCGATCCTCCCGCGACGGTTCCCCACAATGCGGCACAAGCCCAAGGGAATCAAGACCGATCGCCGAGCGATCCTTCTCCGGAAGGAGGCCGGACCATCAACGGCTGGTTGAGGGGGGCGACCGGTAACGGGCGGGCGCGCAACTCCTGATCAAGCGCATGCGATGCGAATCGTCCCTTCTCCCGCCGGGAGAAGGTGCCGCGCAGCGGCGGATGAGGGTCGCCGGAGTGCAGAGGGCATGTCGTTCGCGCAGATTGCGTGGCTGGGCTATGCGTACAGGTCCGACGACCCTCACCCGCCGCTGCGCGGCTGCCCTCTCCCGGCGGGAGAGGGAATTGCTCTCACTGGCCTCGGTTGCTCGAATCCGACGCTGGTCTTGTCTCGCAAGGAGGAAGACGTCAAAAAGTCGCTCACGTCAACCCGCGAAGATAATCCGCGACCTCCGCATGTCCCTCCCGTTCCGCCCATTCGAGAGGGGAAAGCCCGTCGCCCCCAACCTCGCGAGGATCCAGGCCGTGGTCGACCAGCACCCGGACGACATCGAGCCGACCTGTCGCGGCGGCCTCGGCGACCATCGTGCGGTCGGAACTGTATCCTGACCAGTTCTCCACCGGCCCCGCGTTCAGCAGGCGGGCGACGATCGCCGCATGGCCGCGCTTGACGGCGATCCGCAAGGGGGAGGCGAAGTCGGGCTCGCGCCCGGGATCGGCCCCGTCTGCGAGCAATCGCGCAACGAGCGCTTCGTCGCCCAGATAGGCCGCGTCCGGCAGGCTGCGCCTCGCTCCCCGGGCGATCAGCAAGGCGACGGCCTCATCGTGACCGAAGGCCGCCGCCTCGGCGAGTGCGGTACGGCCGGACCAATCTTCGTGGTCGATGTCTGCCCCGCGGTCCAGCAGCAACTCGACGAACGCCGTGCGACCATCCGCCGCGGCGATCCCCAGAGCTTGGTAACCGATGTCGTCGTCCGTTGACCTCAGGTCCGCCCCGCGGTCGATCAAGAGGCGGACCATATCCAGGTCGCCTTTCGAGACGGCGAGCATGAGGAAAGAGTACGAATAAACGAATCGAGCGCTGGCCGAGACGTCGATCGTCGGCTCGGCCTCAAGGATTTCCCGCGCCAGATCGACGTCTCCCATCAGGACGGCCTCGCGGAGGCCGACCCGGCCGCCGGCGGCGATCAGCATCTCCACCACGCCGCGATCGGCCCAGCGTGCCGCGGCTGTGACCGACGTCCATGACGAGTGGTCGACCGTGTTCGGATCGGCCCCGCGGTCGAGAAGTAGGCGGATCATCGCGGGCTCCCCCGCTCGGGAGGCGTGGTCCAGGGCCGTCTTCCGCCACTTGTCGGGCGTATCGACGGGAACCCCGCGCTCGAGCAGCCCGCGCACGGCGTCCAAATCGCCCTTTTCCACGGCCGGCCACCATTCCTGGACCAGCGGAATCCTGGCCACCGCCTCGGGATCCAGCCGTGAGGCGACGCCTCGGAACACGGCCTCGACGGCACCGCCCAGGCCGGCGAGGTAAAGGTCTTCATGGAGCCAGAGGCGGTCCACGGCCGTGTCGTATATGAGCCGGAAAACGTCCGGGGGCTCGTAGAAAACTCGACCGTGGGCTTCGGGCGGCGGCCAGTCACGGAGTCTCGCCGCGACGTCCTCCAACTCGACGAGCAGTTGGTTCAAATCCTCCTCGGACGCCTCGATCCGCCGCAACGGATAGGTGGCGAGCGTCTTGCCGTCGGCGTCGTCCAGGATCGCCAGCGCATCGGCCCGCCCCCTCGCCTCGGCCATGTCGCGAAACGCCTCATACCGCAGCGAGGGGTGCGAATGATACTCGACCACCCAGTTTCGGGACGGCGAATGGTGCGGCGGAAGATCGGCCATCGTGGTCGGCCCTCGAGGTTCAAGAATCCACGACCGAAGCGCGAGACACCGCTGGCGAGCTTCGTCGGTTGCGATCAATCCGATGGGACCCCCACCCATTATGGTTCGCCCTCCGATCGGAGCCTATCGCCGCCCTCGTTTCGATCGAAACAAGCGGTACAAGAGGACGCACGGTCATTGCGTTGTGACGGTTCTCCGGTCGTTTGAGATAAGGTCGACGATTGGGTCGTATCGTCTAGTTGGAAAGGCTTGCACGGGATGAGCTGGGGCACGTTCCGAGGGCAAGCCCGTCGGCCAGGGTGATCGAGTGGACGGTGGTGGAAAATGATCAAACGAACCCACCTGGAAGGCCGAATTCGTGAGCCGAAGTTCGCATGTGCGATACGGTTGCGTTCGATGGGTCTGGTCGTCGAGGGCAGCGAGCGAACCCAACCCGGGCGCAGCGCAAGGCACCTGGGCGGAAGTCGAAATACGGCCGAACAAACCCACGCCCAGAGCTGGTTTTCCGCGCTGAGTCCGAGGCGTGGCAATCACTTGCGTCCGATGGGTTCGCTCGTCGGGAGAAGCAAGCGAACCCATTCCGGCGGGGTCCGCTCAGTGGGTCTTGAAGAGGGTGAATTCCGAGACCGCCGGGCAGGCGGCGGCCTTCACGATGCGGAGGCGGACGCGGTCGGTGGTCGTGGGGAGCGCGATCAGGCGCTGGGCGCCGATGCTGGTGGCCGTGGCGATCGGCTTCCATTCGCCGCCGTCCCAGGCGTCGACGGCGACCTCGTCGATCCGCTGGCCGAGCGGGAGGTGCTCGCGGACGCGGACGACGTCGAAGGTCGTCGGCTTGCCCAGGTCGAGCGTCAGGGCGGCGGAGGTCGCGGCGTCGTCGGTCGACCAGTAGGTGGCAGGGTCGCCGTCGACGACCTTGTCGGGGGCGTAAGCCGGATCGCCGCCGCGAGACTGGTCGGCGGTCGCCTTCGCGCCCTGGGCCAGGTCGACGGCGAAGGCGGCGTCGAGGCGGCTCCGCCATTCCTTGATCGCCCTGGCGTCGGCCTCGTGGATCCGGCCTCGGCGGTCGGGCGGGATGTTGAGGATCAGGTTGCAGCCCCGGCCAACGGAATCGAAATAAAGCTGATAGAGCCGGTCGACCGACTTGACCTTGGCGTCCTCGGCCGCGTGGTAGAACCAGCCGGGACGGATCGAAACGTCGACCTCGGCCGGCAGCCAGAGCGGGCCGTCGCGCATGCCGACGTTCAGGATCGAGCCCGGCGTCTTGCCCACGGCGTAGGCCTTGGGGTCGAACGTCGACCAGCAGGTGTCGCCGGCGACCCCCTTCTCATTGCCGACCCAGCGAGTGTCGGGACCGAGGTCGCTGAAGATGCAGGCGTCGGGCTGGAGTTCGCGGACCAGGGCGATCGTCTCGTCCCAGCCGTAGTAGGTGACCGGGTCGATCTTCCGCTTCGTCCGAGCGCCGCCGTAATAGCCGTCGCCGCCGTTGGCGCCGTCGAACCAGACCTCGAAAATCGGCCCGTACTCGGTGAGCAGCTCGCGGAGCTGGGATCGGTAGTAGGTGATATATTCGGGCGCGCCGTAGTCTTGATGGTTTCGATCCCACGGCGAGAGGTAGACGCCGAAGAGGAGCCCTGCGCGTCGGCAGGCGTCGGCCATCTCGCGGACGACGTCTCCCTTGCCGTTGCGCCAGGGGCTGTTCTTGACGGAGTGCTCGGTGAATTTGCTGGGCCAGAGGCAGAAGCCGTCATGATGCTTGGCCGTCAGGACCAGGCCGCGGAGGCCGCCGTCCTTGAGGGCCGCGACGACGGCGTCGGCGTTGAAGTCGGTCGGGTTGAACAGCGCGGGAGACTCGTCGCCGTACCCCCATTCCTTGTCGGTGAACGTGTTGGGGCCGAAGTGGAGGAAGGCGTAGGACTCCAGGCCCTGCCAGCGAAGCTGCCGGGCGCTGGGGACCGGACGGCGGGGCTCCGGGGGCTCGGCGGCCGCCGCGATCGAGGCGCTGATGGTCAGGAGGGATGCGAGGGCGAGGCTGCGCTTGAGGTTCATCGTTCGGCCGCCGTGGTGGGGGGCGAGGACCGCCGGCGCTCGGGGGCCGGCCGGCTCCATACTCGCCCCGCTCGCGACCGAATGCCAGGGCCTTCAGCCCTCCGGGGCGATCTGGCGGGTTGCGTCGGCCTCTCGCGCCTCGTACGATGTCCCCGGTCCACTCCATCCCCCCCAAAGATCGGAGATGTGTTCATGGCCGCCCCCCGCATCAGCCGCCGGGCCGCGCTCGGCGGTCTCGCCGCATCGTTCGCCGCCCCGGCCCTCTTCCGTCGTCACGCTCTCGCCGCCCCCAGCGAGACGGTCCGCCACGCCAGCTTCGGCGCCTCGGGCATGGCCCTGGCGGACGTCCGCAGTCTCGCGAGCCACCCGAACTTCAAGCTCGTCGCCGTGGCCGACGTCGACCTCAAACGCACGGGCGAGATCAAGTCGCTCTTTCCCGACGTGAAGATCTATCAGGACTGGCGCAAGCTGCTGGACGAGGAGAAGGGGCTGGACTCGGTCAACGTCTCAACCCCCGACCACATGCACGCCCCGATCGGCATGAGCGCCCTTCAGCGCGGGCTGCACGTCTACGGCCAGAAGCCGCTGACGCAGACGATCTATGAGGCTCGCCGGCTGACGGAGGTCGCCGCCCAGAATCCGAAGCTCGTCACCCAGATGGGCATCCAGATCCACTCGCACGCCGTCCACAGGCAGGTCGTCGCGACGATCCAGTCGGGGGCCATCGGCGCGGTGAAGGAAGTCCATAGTTGGAGCGGCAAGCAGTGGGGCGACCGCAACCCCCGCCCGGCCGGTGCAGACCCCGTCCCCGAAGGCCTCGACTGGGAGGGCTGGCTGGGCGTCGCCTCCAGTCGTCCATACCTGGGCAAGGGATACTACCACCCAGGCAACTGGCGGAAGCGGCTCGACTTCGGCACGGGTACGTTCGGCGACATGGGCTGCCACATCCTCGACCCCGTTTATGAGTCGCTCGCGCTGACCGCCCCCAAGACCGTCCGCTCCGACGGCGACGCCCCCGGCGAGGATTCATGGGGCCTGGACGTCCGCGTTCACTACGTCTTCCCCAAGACCCCCCACACGGCCGAAGAGTTGGTGTTGCACTGGTACAACGGCGGCAACCGCCCCCCCGAGGAGATCAAGTCCCACCTCGGCGGCCGCGAGTTGTCGAGCCAGGGGTCGATCTACATCGGCTCGGAGGGCGTGCTCTACTCGCCGTATATCGACACGCCCGTCCTGTTCCCCGTCGACAAGTTCAAGGAGACGAAGCTCCCCGACCCCGGCGGCTCGAACCACTGGCATCAATTCGTCAACGCATGCCGAGGCGAGGGGAAGACGTCCGCCCCCTTCGCCTACGCCGGCCCGCTGACCGAGACCGTCCTGCTGGGGTGCCTGTCCACTCGGTATCCCGGGACGACCCTCGAATGGGATCCCGCCGGCCTCAAGGTGACCAACGTCCCCGAAGCCTCCCCATTCATTCGCAAGAAGTACCGCGCTGGTTGGGAGGTGGAGGGGCTCTGACGAGCCTTCAACCTCGCGCGACGATCGCGTCGGCGACGATGCGGCTCCCCAGGCAGCAGGCGACCGTCCCCAGGCCCGGCCAGACCCCGTCCCCGGCGAGCCAGACCCCGGGGACGCCCACATCGTGGGGCACGGCCTTCTGATTGGCGTTCGCCAGGCTCAACCGCGCCCCGCCGACCGCTCCTCGAGGCCGCTTCGTGTAACGCTCATACGTGCGCGGGGTGGCGATCTCGAACACCCGCGCATCCCTTCCCAGATCCGGATAGACGCGGCGGGCAAGGCCGACGAGGCGCTCGCCCGCCTCACGCTTGCGGCGGTCGTACTCCTCGTCGGAGAGCCCTTCCCAGGGGGCGAGTTCGCAATGAGTCGAGATCGCCACCGAGCGGAAACCCTCCGGGGCCGTCTCCAGGTCGCCTTCAGGAGATACAGAGATAAACATGTTGTTGCCATCACCCAGCGGCCGGTCGTAGTCCTCCAGCACCAGGTGGTGGAGGACCGGTTGGCCGGCGACCTCGGAATCGGGCACGCCCAGGAAGACGACCACTGCGCCCCCCATCGTCGCGTCGTCGCGGCGGCGATAACGCGCGAGGACCTCCGCCACGCCGGGCGGGCCGATCGCCGATGCGGCCGCGACCGGAACCCCCAGCACGACCCGCCGCGCCTCGAAGCTCTCCTTCCGCGTCTCCAGCCGAAACGCTCCCGATCGGCCCTCGACCTTCAGGACTTCACGACCAACCCGCAGCACGCCGCCAAGCTCTCGATACCGACTGACGAGGGCATTCCAGAACCCGCGCATCCCGCCCCGGGCTCGGCTCTGGCCCGCGCCCCAGATCGTCACCCCGAGGGCCGCGTTGACCAGGGGAGCATCCTCGACGGTGCTATGCACGGCGTTCTCGATCAGCATCCCCAGCAGCGCGACGAGCGGCCGATCGTCCTGCAGGCCCTCGCGGCGGAGGGCGTCGCCCAGCGTCCAGTTCAGGTAGCGGACGACGCCGAGGTTCGCGAGACCGAGCGAGCGGACGGCGAGGATCGCGTCGGCCGGGCTGCGGATCGGCAGCTTCACGCCCTTCCGACTGGCCTTCCAGAAGACGTCGGCCAGGTGGTCGAGCAGGCCCCAAAACCGCCGATGCGCGGGGGTGTCGCCAAGGGCCCGGGCGCGCTCGACGGCCCACGCGGCCGGGTCGCGGTCGAGGGGGACGACTCGATCGGGGAGCCAGGCGATATAGCCCTGCAACTCGTCCCGATCGATTGGCGGCGAACCGATCTCCTCCAGGAACTCGCCGCCGACGCCGCCCGGCCCGAAGTCGACCAGGGTCGTCGCGCCGACGTCGAAGCAGAAGGCCCGCCGTCGATAGTAGCCCGCACAGCCGCCCGGCTGCCCGTGCGCCTCCAGGACGATCGTCGTCAGTCCCCGACGCTGCAAACGCGCCGCCGTCGCCATCCCGCCGATGCCGCCCCCCACGATCGCCGCGTCGTACATCCGCTCCCTCCCCAGCCCGTCCGCCATGTCGATCCGATCTTCCACGCCGCGAACGCCGTGCCGCAACTCCGCCCTTGACGCCTCCCGCCGATTCATTAGATTTGGGGAACCAAATTTGAGTAACCAAATCAAGCCGCATCAAGGAGGGACGGCATGGCCAGGCCGCCGGCGAAGGATCTGACGGAGCGTGAGCTGGAGGTGATGCACGTCTTCTGGTCGCGCGGCGAGGCGACCGCTGCTGAAGCCCGCGACCGGCTGGAGGCGAACGGGCTCGACCGGACGTATACGACGATCGCCAACCTCGTTCGCGGCCTGCACGAGAAGGGCTTTCTCCAGCAGGTGAACGAGGAGCGTCCGTTCGTCTACCGCGCGGCGAAGACCTTCGAGGAAGTCTCCGGCCGACTGCTGGGAGACCTCGTCTCGCGGGTCTTCCGCGGGTCGCGAGCGCAGCTCCTGCGTCAGTTGGTCGACGATCGCAAGCTGACCGCCGAGGAACGCGCGGTTCTGGAACGCATTCTCAAGGAGGGGGGCCGATGAACGACTTCGGGATCACCCTGGCGTGGCTGGCCGTACAGGTGGCCTTGCTCATGGCCCCTGCCCTGGCACTCAATCTGTGGGCCTCGCGACGAGGCCCGGCGGCGGGCGCTTCGGTCGCGGCCACGGCCCTAATCCTGGTGCTCGCGCTGAGTGTTGCAACGTGGTTCGTGGGGCGAGCCCGCGAGGCGGTGTCCTCTCCTGCTCTTCCCCCGGCATCGTCCTTGACGGCAGTACCGACGACTCAGCCCCGGACCGGTGAAGCGCTCTCGGTTGCAGCCCCGTCGTCCGATGCGGGCTGGCGGTTCGATCGACTCCCGCTGACGTGGCGATTGCTGGAGCGTGGGGTGGCCGAGCCGGTGGCGAGGTGTCGGCCCTGGGGGGCCGCGCTGGCGGGCTTCGTGCTGGCCGGCATGGGTCTGGGACTGTTGCGGCTGGCGTTGGGGCTCGGGGCGGTTTCTCTCTGTCGACGTCGCGGAAGGTCTGTCGACGATCCGGAGATCGTAGCCCTCCGCGATGAGTTGGCGAGGGCGCTCGCGATCGTGCGGCGCGTTGAGCTTCGCGAGATCGACGACCTTCCCGGACCGGCGACGGCCGGTTGGCTGCGGCCGACGATCCTGCTGCCAGCCGATTGGAAGTCATGGAGCGTTGACGAGCGCCGGGCCGTGCTGGCGCACGAGTTGGCTCACATCGCCGGCGGCGACTATGCGACGGGCCTGCTGGCGCGGCTGGCTCTCGCGATCCATTTCTATCACCCGATGGTTCGGATGGCCGTCGGTAAGCTCGGTTTGCAGCAGGAGCAGGCGGCCGATGCGCTGGCCGCTCGACTCGCGGGCGGGACCGACCGCTACCTCGCGGCGCTCTCGCGATTGGCCTTGATGCAGGATGGACGGTCCCCGGCCTGGGCGGCGAGAGGTTTCCTCGCCGGCCGCGGGACCCTGATCAGGAGGATCGCCATGTTGCGTGAACAGACTGGAACGCGTGCATTCGAGACCTCGTCCCGCCTTCCGAGCTTCCTCAGCGCAGGTTTGCTCGCCGCGTTGGCCATCGGCGTCGGTTCGCTCCGCGGCCCGGTCCTCGCCGAAGAGACCGCCCACCTGGGCGAACCCGCCCTCGCCTTTCCGTATCTCAACGCGAACCACTGCGGGCTCGTCTCCATCCGCCCCGCGGCGGCAGTCCATCGGATGGGAGCCGATATCGTGCTTCGCTTCGCGACGGCTGTCCTGGATCTTGGTCCCCAACTCAGCATCGACTACGTCGCCAAGGAACTCGGAGTTAACGCGAATGTCCCCGGGTTCCTGAAGCCAGGATTCGGAGACGTCGAATCGGTGACCTTCGGCTTCGGGTTTGGACACGGATCGAACGCCGAGAGGAAGGATCTGCACAGCATCTTCTTCAGTGGATTGTGTGTTCGGATGACCGCCCCGTTCGACTGGCTGGCTTTTGTACGCCAGTGGGGAGGCGAGCTGACGGAGGTGCACGAGGGGAGCCGAACTTACTACAGGATCACGGCGCCTTGGACCCCGTCGAAACGGCCTTTGCCGTGCGTGCTGCTGGTCGATGAGCGGACGGCGATCTTCGACGAGGAGCCGCCGTTGATCGCGGCGATTCGGGGCGAGTCGAAGCCTCCTGCGCTTTTCGCGAGCCCCGATTGGCAAGATGCGAGTCGCGGCCTCTTTGCCGTGGCGATCGGTAATGAAGACGGCAAGTTCCTGAAGCAGTACGACCTGGGGCCCGACGTCCATCGCGAAGACGATCAGATCGCGATGGCTCTGTTCCGGGGCGTTGACCGCTGGCTGCTAAGCGTCACGGACGCCGACACCCTGTCGATCTCCGCATCTGCGGCATGTCGCAACGAAGTCGTGAACGAGGTTGTCGCCGCAGCGATGGAGAAGCTGCTAGTCGGGGGACGCGACGCCGTCGCGAAGGCTGAGGCCGTGACGCCAATCCGTGGAGAAGACGACCTCTTCATCCACATCGGCAAGGCGGTTCTGCCGAAGCTACGCATCGACCGCGATAACCACTTGCTGAAAATTGAAACCCACGACGTCGGCACGGTCGCTGAGGCGGCCGCCTTCATCACGAACCTCATGGCCAACGCCCAGCCGAGGCCGGCCTCAAAGCCGTGAACTTTGCGAGGCCGAATCGCCCCGGCCCAGCGGCGGGGCGATTCGGCGGGCCCAACGGTGTAGGATGGCGTCCATCTTGATCGACCCCGAGGGAGAGCGACGTCATGATTCGCAGGTTGGTGTTCGCGGCGGTGATGATGGGAATCGGACTCGGCGCTCGGGCAGGGGACGATTTCTTCCCGCTCATGGGCTGGGGGCATACGCCGAATGATCCGGCCGTCTTGAAGAAGATGCGCGAGTGCGGGTTGACCGTCGCTGGGTTCGTGGAGCCGGCGGCGCTCGACGCCTGCCGCGACGCGGGGCTCAAGGCGATCGTGTCCGACCCTCGGACGGCTGGGTACGACTGGGCGAAGGTCGACGCGGCCGAGGCTCGGTCGCGGGTGGAATCGCTGGTTAAGGAGGTGAAGGGGAACCCGGCGGTTTATGGGTATCTCCTGCGTGACGAGCCGTCGTCGGCGTTCTTCCCGGGGCTTGCCGCGGTGGCCTCGGCGGTGAAGGAGTTCCACCCCAGCGCATGGCCTTACATCAACCTCTTCCCCAACTATGCCACGCCCGAGCAACTCGGCTCGCCCGACTATGATTCGCACATCAAGACGTTCGTGGAAGTCTGCAAGCCGACGGCCCTCAGCTACGACAACTACTCCATGCTGTACGGCGGAGGGCTTCGCGAAGGGTATTTCGCGAACCTGGATTCGATGCGACGCGCTGGGCTGGAGAACAAGCTGCCGTTCTGGAACATCGTGCTGACCTCGGCCCACTTCAATTATCGCGAGGCCACCGACGCCGACATCCGCTTTCAGGTGTACACTTCGCTGGCCTACGGGGCGCGGGGGATCGCGTACTTCACGTACTTCACCCCGGCGATCGGCAACTATCGCCTGGGGCCGATCGACCAGTTCGGCCACGAGACGCCCACCTGGGCCAAGCTGCGGACCGTCAACCTCCAGGTTGCCAAGCTGGCCCCCACGCTGCTCAAGCTCCGGTCGGATGCCGTCTACCACTTCGGCGACGCCCCCAAGGAGTGTCGCGGCCCGGACGACCACTCGTTGATCACCTCGATCGCCGGCCCCATGCTCGTCGGCGATTTCACCCACGAGGACGGCTCGCGGTACGTGATGATCGTCAACCGCAGCTTCACCGAGTCGATCCCATCCCAGCCGACGTTCCGCCAGCCGCCGAAGAAGGTCGAACAGGTCTCCCCCTACGACGGCCGCCTCCACAATTTCGGCGGCGAGATGATCTGGCTTGCGCCCGGCCAGGGGACGTTGTTGAAGGTTTCGCCGTGAGCGAACCTGGCGGGCGTTGAATCCGTCAGAGCGCGGGAGGATATGAATCATGAAGCGTTCTCAACGCGCTCAGATGGCCGAGGAGACGGTGGCGATCGTCGAGAGCGGCTCGTACCGATCCTCCTCCGGCCGCCACATCGACATCACCGAGGAAGTCCGCACCTGCCTCGAAAGGACCACGTATCACCAGCCCGAGGATCTGGGACGCATCCGCGATGAGATCCTTGCTGTCCCGGCTGAAGGGCTCGCGAGGACGATCGAGGTCGTGAATGAGACGACGCTCGCCGGGATCGCGAGGCTCCTGAATTCGGCGGGCGGGCCGGTAGCGGCCCTGAACTTCGCCTCGGCGAAGAACCCGGGCGGCGGCTTCCTCAACGGGAGTCAGGCGCAGGAGGAGTCCCTGGCTCGCAGTTCGGCGCTGTTTGCCTCGCAGCAACGGGCCTTCGTCTTCTATGAACGACACCGGGCGTCATCGTCGCTTCTGTATTCGGATTCAATCATCCTCTCGCCGGATTGCCCGATCTTCCGAGACGACGACGGGGCTCTGCTCGACGAACCTCGGTCGGCGGCCTTCATCACCTGCGCCGCGCCAAACGCCGGGGCGATCGCCACGAACCGGCCCCAGGAACATTCGGAGATTCCGGAGACGCTCGCTCGACGTGCAGAACGGGTTCTGGCCCTGGCGGCGTCGCGCGGGTATCGCCAGATCGTCCTGGGCGCGTGGGGCTGCGGAGTGTTTCGCAACGAGCCGGCTCTCGTCGCCTCGATCTTCGCCCGGCTGCTCAACGGTCCCTGGTCGGGTCGTTTCGATCACGTCGCGTTTTCGGTTCTAGACGACTCGCCCTCGCTCGAAACCCTTCGAGCTTTCGAGTCAGCCTTGAATGTGCGTTCGGTCCGAAGCGGGTCGGATTGATCTGTGGCCGTGAACCGCCGCATAATCAGGAATTGCAGGGTGCCATGGCCACGCTTGTCGTGGCCATGAACCGGCGTGGGACGGCTGCAAGACCGTCGCTGATCGCATGCCCACGACGAGCGTGGGCATGGCACCCAGGTTCAGTGTTTCGGTGGTGATGTTGAGCGAGGAGTTTCGGCCTGATGCGTCGTTTCATGTTTTGCCTGGCATTGGTTCTAGCCTTTGGCTCGGGGACGTTCGCTCAGAAGGCGGAGCCAGGTCGCGAGGCGCTGCTGGACGGCGTGAAGGAGATCACCGCGCCGGGGATTCCTGGATCGGTAGCGTTGTACGCGCCGGGGGCGGAGGCGATCGTCGCGGGGAAGACCGGAGGCGGTCGCGCGGTGGTCGTCGCGACGGCGAGGCTCGGCCGGGGGCGGATCGTCGCGTTTGGGCACGACGGCTATTTCAAAGAAGAGGCGCTGGAGAAGCTCGACACCGGCCGGCTCGTCGCCAACGCGGCGAAGTGGGTGGCGGGGGGGAAGGCTAAAGCGAAGGTCGGCGTGGGGCGGTCGGTGGCGATGGAGGCGTTTCTCCGGGACAAGGGCTTCCTGGTGTCTCGGGCTCCGGTCGCCGAGGCCGCGCGCGGTGCCGATGTGCTGGTCATTGAACCGGGATCGCTCGGGCCGCAGGACGTCGAGGCGGTTCGGGCGTTCGTCGAGCGCGGCGGCGGCCTGCTCGCCGCGGCGACGGGCTGGGGATGGCAGCAGGGGAGCCGGCTGCCGATGGCCGAGTTTGCCGGCAACAAGCTGCTCGCCGGGACGGGGCTGGCCTGGTCCGACGGCATGGTCGATCGGACGACGAAGGAGGGCTTCTCGACCGACGGCACCCTCCCCGATGCGCTCAACGCGACCGTCGCGCTGGCGGCGCTGAAGGATCGGAAGAAGCTCGCGGGCGACGACCTGGCGGTGGGTCTGAGCAGCGTGATGCTGGCGCTGCGCAGCGTGCCGGCGTCCGAGTCGAAGTTCCGGGCCGAGGTTCTCGCCGCGGTGAAGAATCTGGGCGACGTGGACGTGATCCCGACGGAGAAGAACCCCGCGACGGCCAAGGACCCGATCCGACGGTTCGCGATCGGCCTGCAGGCGGCCCTGGCGGAGTCGACGCCCGCCGCCGAGATCGTCGCGCTCCCCGCCGCGGCCGACTTCCCCGGCGCGGTCGACCCGAAGGCCCCGCGAGTGACTCGCAAGGTTGCCATCGACCTGTCCATCCCGCATTGGCACAGCCTGGGCCTGTACGCGCCGGCGGGGGGGAAGGTCGTCGTCACGGGGCCGGAATCGCTCGGCTCGCTGAAGCTGGCCGTGCAGGTCGGCTGCCACACCGACGGACTCTGGGACCTGAAGAAGTGGGAGCGACTCCCCGAGGTCGCCCGCCGGTTCCCCATCGACGGATCGAAGACGGAAGTGGCCTCCGCGCTCGGCGGCCTCGTCTACATCGACGTCCCCCAGAACGCCCCGAAGGAGAAGGTGGAACTGACCGTCGAGGGTGCCGTGGAAGCCCCGCTCTTCCGCCTGGGCGAGACCACCGCCGTCGACTGGAAGACGATCCGCCAGCGTCCCGCTCCCTGGGCCGAACTGGCCGGGAACAACGTGATCTTCACCGTCCCCGCCGAACTGGCCCGGCGCGTGGACGATCCCGCGCCGCTGATGACGTTCTGGGATGAAGTCGTCGCCATGCAGGACGCACTGGCTGTCAGCCCTCCCCGGCGCTCGCCCGAGCGGATCGTCTGCGACCGCCAGATCTCGGCCGGATACATGCACTCCGGCTACCCGATCATGACCCCGATCGACGGGAGCGCCGAGCAGGCGATGGATCTCGCCAAGCTCCGCGCCGAGGGCTCGTGGGGACACTTCCACGAACTCGGCCACAATCACCAGAAGCCCGAGTGGACGTTCAATGGCACGGGCGAGGTCACGAACAACGTGTTGGCCGTCTACGTCTTCGACCGGCTGCTGAAGCTGCCGTACGACTCAGGCCATCCGGCCATCCGCGACCGGGCGAAACGGGCGGAGAAGATCCGCGACCACATCGCCAAGGGTGCTCCGTTCGATAAGTGGAAGGACGACCCGTTCCTGGCGCTCTCGATGTACCTCCAGCTCTTCGAGGGCTTCGGCTGGGAGCCCTTCGAGCGCGTCTTCGCCGAATACGCGAAGCTCCCGCGCGGCGAGCGGCCGAGGAACGACGACGCCAAGCGCGACCAGTGGCTCGTCCGTTTCTCCAGGGCGGTCGGCAAAAATCTCGGCCCGTTCTTCCAGGCCTGGGGCGTCCCCACGAGCCAGTCCGCGCGGGACTCGATCAAGGATCTGCCAGCCTGGTCGCCGCCGGGGATGGACGTGAAGCCCTGATCGGCCGCTGATCAGTGTCTCATCTCCAGGCGTACTGGCGAGGGGGAATAAACGGCCTTCCCCCCTCGCGGGGGAAGGTGGCCCGAAGGGCCGGATGAGGGGGGAAGACCGTCGAGAGGGGACCGTCTCTCAGAACCGGATGACGGCGGGGAGCTTCTCGACGCTGAGGCGGCGGTTGATCGCGACTTGCCGCGCGAGGTCGGCGGGGAGCCCTCCGCGGGCGAGGAGGCGGTCGGCGATCGCCACGGCCTCGGAGTGGCCGCCGGTGTAGTAGAGCGAGACGCCGTACTCCAACTCCAGGAGATGCTCGTAGATCGTCCGCCAGACGAACAGGCGTTGGGGGCCTGGACGCGGGATCTTGAGAGCCTGGCGGAAGAAGACCTGGGCCGTGTGGAATTCGCGGGCCCGTTGGTAGTGCATGGCGATCTGGTACAGCGGCTCGGCGCGATCGGGGGAGTTCTCGAAGGCCCTCAGGTAGGCCGTGAGCACTTCGGGCCAGGGGTCACCCCGGCGCTCCATCAGCGTGGCGATCTGGAAGAGCGAGTACCAGATCTCGTCGATCCAACCGCCCATCTCGGTTCGGCGGCGGTAGTGGCGGATGGACAGGTCCAGGTCGCCGGCGTCGCGGTAGCTCTGCGCGAGGTAGAAGACGTACCGCGAGTCGTCGGGATCGTCGAGCAGAGCCTTCTCCAGCACGAGCACGTCGCGGCGGTAGGTCAGCGGGTCGTGCGCGCGGGCGCCGTCGTGCGTTGTGACCGTCCGAGGGTTGTGGAGAAATCCCGTCGTGCGGGCCTCCGGACAGGTCAGGTATTCGTGCAGTACTCCCTTGTAGGCCCACGGGAGCGTGTTGCGGACGAGCCGCTTGCGGTGGAAGCAGGTGGACCCGTGGTTGAGGGTCATGTCGTACGAATCGGCCGAGAGGCTGGGGCGGCGGAACCCGTCGTCGAACTCCAACTCCTCGTCGGCGTCGATCGTGAAGGTGTACGAGGCGCGGCCGCGGGCGGCCTCGAGCACCTCGTTGCGGTTGTGGGAGAAGTCAACCCAGGGGCGCTGGAGGAGCGTTCCGGGGAGGTCGGCGAGGGCCTCGATGATCAGGTCCTGCGTGCCGTCGGTCGAGCCGGTGTCGGCGATTACCCAGGAGTCGATGAAGGGGCGGACCGAGTCGAGGCAGCGGCGGATCACCTTGGCCTCGTTCTTCACGATCATCCCGAGGCAGATCGTCGAATCGCTGGAGGTCGTCATCGTCCTTATCCTTCTCCCGAGGAGATCCCTGAGGCCGCCCCGGGGCCTCTCGGCATAGCGTACGACACTCCCACGTTGATGCGAACGACGCCGCCGAAATCGAGGGTCTCGGGGCTTTGGGGGGATAAAAACGAGTTCACTATCTTCGTGTGCACGCCTCATTAGGCCAAAAACGTTCTACGTTCAAGCCGTACGATCGGCCGACTCCGCAGCATGGTCGCGGCGGCCTGATTCATGAGAGCGCCAGGGGATATCCACCGATGAAGAAGCGACGAAGCGTCAAGTTCCAGGCGAACCTTCATGACGTTCTCGAGCAGCGGGTGGTGTTGAACGCCACAAGTCCGCTGAGCGAGTCCAACCTGCTTTCCGCGACGCCCTGGGTCTCGAGCCTCAGTCAGGGGGCGGCCTCGTCGAACGGCCTCGTCGCTCAATCGGCTTCCGCGGCGGATTCGACTTCAGGGGTTCCGGTCGCCGCCTTCCGGGGCCGGATCGCCGGCGTGACGAACGGCGAGGCGACCCTCACGTTCCAGGTCTACGGTCGCGGCCACGTCCTCCTGTTCCAGGAGACTCAGACGGTCGCCGTCAGCCGCCACACGTTCACCGCCTACCTCGGCTCGGCGACCGAGGGCGGTCTCCCAGCCAACGTCTACGCCAGCGGCGCGGCCCGGATGGTGACGTTCCAGCAAGCGGGTTCCAGCAGGCTTGCCGGAACTGGTCGCCTTCGGACGATCGGCCTGACCTTCATCACCCCCACCGGCGGTTCGCAGGGCCCGACGGGGGCCACCGGCGCGACGGGTGCCACCGGAGCCCAGGGCGATCCCGGGGCCACGGGCGCGACGGGTGCCACCGGCGCTCAAGGCGACCCCGGCGCGACAGGAGCCACCGGAGCCACGGGCGCGACGGGTGCCACCGGGGCGACTGGCCCTGGCGGAGGTGCGACAGGACCCACGGGCGCGACCGGGGCTACCGGAGCGACGGGGGCCACGGGAGCGACTGGCCCCACGGGCGAGACCGGCCCCACGGGACCCACGGGTGAGACCGGTCCCACCGGCGAGACCGGCCCCACGGGACCCACGGGCACCGCAGGGAGCTCCACCATCATCCCGTTCTCATCGGGTATGCCGGCGAGCATGACCACGATTGCCGGCGGCTTGCCGGGGACCGGCGTCCTCGTCGGCTTCGGCGATTCGGTGCAGACGCCTTCCGTGGTCGGATCGAACATCGACCTCACTGGCGGGGCTGGAGTCGACCTCAATGAGGCGTTCTCGATGCCGCGCGACGGCACGATTACGTCGATCTCGGCGTTCTTCAGTTCGACCCAGGCGCTGGCTCTCGTTGGCACGACCGTGACCGTCACGGCCCAGCTTTATTCGTCGACGACGCCTGACAACAACTTCACGCCGATTGCGGGTGCTCTTGTCACTCTGTCTCCGGCGCTCACGGGCGTTGTCGGTATCGGGACTGTCAGCGACGGCATCACGACCGGCCTGAGCATCCCGGTTACCGCGGAGACTCGGCTGCTCATGGTCTTCTCGGTCTCGGCCGCTGGGGTTACTTTGATCAACACCGTCTCTGGCTACATGAGCGCCGGGCTAAGTATCGCCTGATCCCGTTCGCTCTGAAGGATGAAATCTCAAGAGGCTCTCTTCCTTCTGTGAAGGCAGGGAGCCTCTTGCGTTTGGACGAGGGTGATCTGCCCCCGGAAATGCAGCCCTGTGCTCTGGGACTCTTTCGAAATTCGGTCGCCATGGGACCCGTCGGCGGCGACTCCGACATTCCTGTGTGAGCGAGTTTGCGGTTCTCGGGCCGGTCAACCGGCCAGCCCTCCAAGCTCAGCAAAAGGGGGGGGCTGACGGACGGCGTCGGACCGGCCCTTCCGCGGCTTGTGGGCGTCAGTTGTTCCGAAGGATCGAGCGCCAGATGAGGCTGTTGGGGGGGCTCCAATCATCCGGAGCGATGCTGGCGCGCAGGTGGACGATCTCCGCGCGGAGGCGGCGGAGATTCCGGAGGCAGGTGGGACAGGATTCGATGTGCGGCCGCAGAGACGGAGGGACGTCGGTCGATCCGGCCGCGAGGGCGAGCAGTTGGCTCTCCTCAGGGCAGGCGGTCGTCCGGTTCATGTTTCAGGTCCTCGTCGTAGCAGTGGCACACCTCCTTGACGTTTTGCAGGACCCGCCAGGAGTTGACGTATACCACGTTGGTCGTGACTTTCAGCGCTTCGGCCACGTCCGCCCCGGACATCCCCTTGATCACCGACATCTCGAAGCAGCTCCACACGCGCGGGGACGACCGCTTCCGCACCTTATCGAAGGCGAACTGGAGCACCCGCGCGTGATGTTGCTTCTCGAATTCGACGCGCTGTCGCTCTTCCTCGTCGGCGGCGGTGGCCAGTACCCGCTTGGTCCAGCCGTCGAGCGCGTTACGCTGGGTGTCCCGCCGTCGCGCCTGGTCGATCAGGGTGTTGCGGGCCACGGTGAACAGCCAGGTGCGGAACCTGGTCTTGGTGCGGTCGTAGCTGCGGATCTTCTCGAATAGTTTCAAGAAGACGTCGTGCGTCAGATCCTGCGCCGTGCCGTCGCACAGGCCCTGTCGATGGAAGTAGCCCATCAACATGGGTTTGTAGATGGTGTAGAATTCCGTCCAGCGGTCCGGATCCCGCTCTCGAACTGCGTTGATGATCGAGACACGCGTGTCTGAATCGTGGCTGTTCATGGCGTGAGTCCGTCTCTGCCTCATTTGGAAGTCGACGTTCCGCTCCGTCGTCACGATACCACGGAAGATGACATGAAGATCACGGAAAAAGGAGGCCGTTCCCGCCGGCTGGTCATCAGAAACATACGGCCGTGTTTTTCGATCCTTACATAGCCGCGTCGGATTTCTGAAGGAGTCGTGTAGAATGGGTGGTCGGCGGCGCGCAGCGGCGTCCAATCCTAAAGGTTGAGGGCGGCGGGACATGGCGATTGATTCGCGGATCCAGCGCAAGGTGATGGGCAAGTTCGCAACCGGGGTGACGGTGGTCACGACGGGCGGTCCGATGGGCTTGCACGGCCTGACGGCGAACGCCGTCGCGTCGCTCTCGCTCGACCCGCCGCTCGTCCTGGTCGCCGTCGACAAACGGGCCCAGACGCTGGAATTCCTTAAAGCCAATCGCTGCTTCGCCTTGAACATTCTGACGCGGGACCAGGAAGCGGTCTCGCAGCGGTTCGCCCAACCCGGGCCCAAGGATTTCCTCGGCCTCGACCTGACCACCGACGTGACCCAGGCCCCCATCATCGGCGGCTGCCTGGGTTACCTGGACTGTCAGCTCTACGACGTCCTCCCCGGCGGCGACCATGAGATCTTCGTCGGCGAGGTCGTCGGCGGCTCGGCCTCCGACGATGGCGACCCCCTCCTCTACTACGCCGGCGGTTACCGCCGGCTGGCCGACTGATGGCCGCCGGGACGGCCGAGGAAACCGGCCACAAGCTGACAAAGACCCACTGGTGGATCCTCGCCGCCGCCTCGCTGGGCTGGCTGTTCGACGCGATGGACCAGCGGATCTTCGTTCTCGCCCGCACCCCCGCCCTGCGCGATCTGAACCCGGGGGCCGACCCCGCGAGCCTGCCGACGATGGCCGGTTGGGCGACGGCTCTGTTTATCGCCGGCTGGGCGACGGGCGGCCTCGTCTTCGGTATGGTCGGCGACCGCTGGGGACGAGTCAGGACGATGTCGCTGACGATCCTGTTGTATTCGATCTTCACCGGCATGTCCGGCCTGGCGCAATCCTGGCCTGAGTTCCTCGCCTACCGCTTCCTCTGCGGCATGGGGATCGGCGGCGAGTACGCGGCGGGCGTCGCCCTGACGGCCGAGGCCATCCCGGCGCGGTCGCGGGCCGTCTGCCTGGCGCTCGTGCAGGCGTCGTCGTCCATCGGCGCGATCCTGGGTTCGGCGCTCAGCCTCTGGGTCGGGCCGCAAGCCACGGAGTCGATCCTCGGCTACCCCGGGTGGCGGGTCCTCTTCTTCTTCGGCGTGATCCCCAGCATCTTGCTGGTCCTGATCCGTTCGCGAGTCCCCGAACCCGACCGCTGGATCCGCGCCCGCGAGGAGGCCGAACGCGATCCCGAGGCCGGGTATCGCATGGGCGACGTCCGCGAGCTGGTCGTCGACCCGGTCTTGCGTCGGCGGTCGTTGATCGCCCTGGCCCTGGGGTTCGTCGGCCAGGTCGGGTTGTGGAGCATCGGCCTGTACTCGCCGGAGTTGGTTCGCGACGTCGTGTTCCGCGATCATCGCAACAGGGTCGTCGAACAGGTGCGTGAACAGGGCGGTGACGTGACGGCCGTCGAACAGGCTGCGACGCTCGACAAACTGGCCCTCGAGTGGGGAAAGACCGGCAAGTCCGAGACCGACCAGCAAGCCGCGTTAGCCTCCTGGAAAGCAGAGTCCGACGGGTTCGTCGGCCGGGGGACGCTCTTGCAGGACGTCGGCTCGTTCTTCGGGGCGCCGTTCTGCACCTGGATCGCCGTCCAGTTCGGCCGGCGTTGGGCGTTCGCGACGGCCTACTCGCTGGCGCTGGCCTCGATCTGGCTGGCCTTCGGCTGGATGTCCACGGGGACGGACGCTTACTGGATGCTGCCGTTCCTGGGATTCTCCACCTGCGCGATCTTCGGCGTGATCGTCCTCTACCTCCCCGAGTTGTTCCCGACTCGGCTGCGGACGACGGGGATGGGCTTCAGCTACAACATCGCCCGATACCTGACCGCCGGATTCCCGATCCTTCTCGGTTGGCTGGCGGCCGGCGCTGGGGGGTACTCGCGGGCGGCGCTCATCATGTCGTCCGTCTACATCCTCGGCCTGGCCGTCGTCCCGTTCGCCCCCGAGACCCGCGGCAAACCCCTGCCCGACTGAGAGTTCTCCCATGATCCGACGGCTCCCGGCGCTCCTGCTGCTCGCCCTCACGACGACGACCCAGGCCGCGGAGCCGAGGTTCGTCCTCGAGGGGCTGGTCCTCCCCGGCGGAGGCCGTCGCGGGGCGCGTCGCGAGGCGATCCCGAGCGACCCGATCGTCGCGCGGATCGTCGCCGGCACGTGGGCCATGCCGAAGGCGGGCGAAGCTCTCGACTCCGGCGACGGCCGCGAGCGCAAGTGGACCTCGATCCAGGCCCAGGCCGGCGGGTTCCATGTGTCGCCCGGATCGTACCTGGCCGTCGACGCCTCCTCGACCGACGAGCGGGTCGTGATCCTGGAGGCATCCGGCCACGGTTCGGTCTATGTGGGAGACGAACCGCACGCCGGCGACCCTTACGGCTACGGCTACGTCCGAATCCCGATCAAGCTCCGCAAGGGGTCGAACCCGCTCCTCTTCCTGGGTGGTCGCGGCCGGCCGATCCCAGTGAAGCTGTCTGAACCCAAGGCCCCCGCCCTGTTCAACGCCTCCGACGTCACCACCCCGGACCTCGTCGACGGTGAATCGCTGGAGGCCGATGCGGCGATCGTCCTCATCAACGCAACCGACGCGACGCTCGACGGCCTGTCGATCGCGGCGAAGGTCGACGACGGACCCGAGGTCCGCACTTCGGTCCCCGCTCTCGCGCCTCTCTCGACGTGCAAGGCCCGGTTCGCGATCAAGGCCGACGCGAAGTCCGGCGCCGATGTTCGACCGATGGCGGTACGACTGGCGGCCGCTGATGGAAAGACGCTCGACGAGGTGAAGGTCGACCTGCGAAACCGTCCGCCCGGCGAGTCTCGCAGGCGGACGTTCGTCAGCGGCATCGACGGCAGCGTCCAGTATTACGGCTGGGTGCCCGCCCTGCCGGAAGAAGGTGGTCGACGCCCGGGGCTGGTGCTGACGCTGCACGGGGCTTCGGTGGAGGGGATCGGCCAGGCGGCCGCGTATCGGCCGAAGCCGGGGCTGCACCTCGTCGCGCCGACCAACCGTCGGCCCTACGGTTTCGACTGGGAAGACTGGGGGCGGAAAGATGCAATCGAGGTTCTGGACACGGCCTCGGCCGCGCTCGGCGTCGACCCGCTCCGAACGTATCTGACGGGGCACTCGATGGGGGGCCACGGGACCTGGCACGTCGGCGTGACGTTCCCCGGACGATTCGCGGCGATCGCTCCGAGCGCCGGCTGGATCAGCATGTTCAGCTACGCGGGGGCTGCTCGGCCCGAGTCTCCAGATCCGGTCGACGCGATGTTCGCCCGCGCCGGCAATCCCAGCGACACCCTGGCCCTGCAGCGGAACCTCGCCGGCCTGGGCGTGTACGTCCTGCACGGCGACGCCGACGACAATGTCCCCGTGACGCAGGCTCGGACCATGCGCGAGCAGTTGGGGGCGTTCCACCCGGATTTCGTCTACTACGAACGCCCCGGCGCGGGCCACTGGTGGGGCAACGAATGCGTCGACTGGCCGCCGCTCTTCGCGTTCCTGCGCCAGCATGAGCTGAAGGCCGTCGACCAGATCCACCGCGTCGATTTCACCACCATGAGCCCGGGCGTCTCCGCACGTTCCGGCTGGGCGACGATCGAGGCCCAGCAGAAGTCCCTGAACCCCAGCGCCGTGCACCTGACGTACGACCCCGCGAAGAAGCGGTTCGACGGGACGACGGAGAACGTCGCGCGACTGTCGCTGGAGGTGCCGACCTCACCCGTCGACGCGACGATCGACGGTCGCAAACTTGAAGGATTGGCGGCCGACGGTGGCCGGATTCGGCTGGCTCGATCGGCGGACGGCGCGTGGTCGGCGCAGGCCGGTCCGGCCTCGCCCGCGTTGAAGAATCCCGAGCGCTGTGGGCCGTTCAAGGAGGCGTTCAACCGGCGGTTCGTGTTGGTGTACGGCACGATCGGAACCCCCGAGGAAAACGCCTGGTCGTTGGCTCGCGCCCGTTACGACGCCGAGGCTTTCTGGTACCGCGGCAACGGCTCGATGGACGTCGTCTCCGACACGGCCTTCCTGGACGCTTCCCGGGCCGAAGAGTTCCGCGACCGGAGCGTGATCCTGTACGGCCACGCGACGAGCCACGCCGCCTGGTCATCTCTCCTCGGCGACGGCCCAGTGGGGGTGGATCGCGGCGTGGTCCGGATCGGCGGCCGGGAGATCAAGGGCGACGACCTGACCTGCCTGTTCGTGCGACCTCGCCCGGGGAGCGACGGCGCGTCGGTGGGGGTCGTCTCGGGCACGGGGTCGGCCGGGCTGCGGCTGTCGGCGACGATCCCCTACTTCGTCTCGGGCGTCGCCCTGCCGGACGTCGCCGTCATTCGCGCCGGGACGCCCGCGAAGGCCGTCGCCGCCGGGTTCTTCGGCGAAGACTGGGGCGTGGATTCGGGCGAGTTCGCCTGGCGGGATTGAGGGGCTGTTCGATTGAAAACGGTCTTCCCCCCTCGC